>JAJZWW010000149.1 GCA_021846485.1 Actinomycetes bacterium | reverse complement strand
AAGCGGCCCGCCGGGGCGTAGGCCGCGATATGCATGTTGTAAAGCAAGAGTTCGCCGTTTCTGGTGCGGGCGTGGCTGTCACGCAGGTTCACGCGGTGCTCGCGCAGCGACTTGACCTCGCTGCCGACGAGGGCGATGCCGGCCTCGTAGGTGTCGAGGATGTCGTAGTCGTGGCGGGCCCGCTTGTTGGTGGCCACCGGGCGCGGCCCTGCGGTACCGCCGGGGTGCCTCGGAGCCATACCCGCACGGTACCGTGCCGGCGGTGCTGGTGCTCGGGATCGGAGTCATGGAGAAAGTCCTCGCCCACTGCCTGGAGGGCGCTCCCCTGGAGGCGTGCGGCCTGCTCGGGGGGCGGGAGGGAGAGCCGGCGGTGGCGGAGCGCTGCTACCCGGCCGGGAACGGGGCGGGATCGGCACGGGTCTACACGGTCGAGGCGCGCGACCTGCTCCGGGCGGACCGGGAGGAGGAGGCCGCCGGGGGGGAGCTGATCGGGGTGTGGCACTCCCACACCCACACCGAGGCGTGGCCCTCGCCGACCGACGTAGAGGCGGCCCCCGACCCGGGCTGGCACTACGTGGTGGTGTCGCTGCGGGACCTCGAGCCGACGCTGCGCAGCTTTCGCATCCGGGACGGGAACATCGCCGAGGAGCCCGTGGTTCTACAATGACGACCGCATCGGTCGGGTTTGCCCGGCCGGGACCCTCGTCTCCTGGAGCCCCCAATGGCTGAAGTCCGACTGCCAACCGTCCTCCGCCCTTCCGCCGGCGGCTCGGCCACCGTGCCCGTCGAAGGCGACACCGTCGCCGAGGTCTTCGCCGGTCTGGTGGAGAAGCACCCGGCGCTGCGCGACCAGCTGCTCACTCCCGACGGCGACCTGCACCGCCACCTGAACGTGTTCCTCAACGACGAGGACATCCGCTACCTGGGCAAGCTCGACGCCAAGGTGGCTGGCGGGGACACCCTGACGCTCATGCCGGCCGTCGCCGGGGGCTGAGCAGTGGCCCGCTACCAGAGCGTCCTCGAGCTGGTCGGCAACCCCCCCCTGGTCGACGTGAGCCAGCTGAGCCCCAACCCGCGGGCGGCGATGCTGGTGAAGCTCGAGGGCCAGAACCCGGGCGGGTCGGTGAAGGACCGGGCTGCGCTGGCGATGATCGACGAGGCGGAGAAGGACGGCAGCCTCCGCCCCGGCCAGCAGATCCTCGAGTCGTCCTCGGGCAACACCGGCATCGCCCTGGCGATGATCGGGCGGATCAAGGGCTACCCGGTGAAGATCGTCCTGCCCGAGAACGTGTCGATCGAGCGCCGCCAGCTGCTCGAGGCGTGGGGGGCCGAGATCATCCCCTCGCCCGCCTCCGAGGGGTCAAACGGGGCGATGCGCCGGGCCCAGGCGCTCGCCGCCGAGCACCCCGAGTGGTGGTTCCCCTACCAGTACGCCAACCCGGCCAACCCCAAGGCCCACTTCGAGGGGACCGGGCCGGAGATCTGGCGGGACTGCCCGGAGATCACCCACTTCGTCGCCGGGCTCGGCACCGCCGGGACCCTCATGGGGGTGGGGCGCTTCTTGAAGCAGGAGAACCCCGACATCCAGCTGTGGGCGGTGCAGCCGCCGGCGGGGGAGATGGTCGACGGGCTGAAGAGCCTGGACGAGGGCTTCATCCCGCCGGTGTTCACCGACAACGACGGCTTCGAGCTGCTCGACCGAAGCCGGGTCGTCGGCCCGAAGGAGAGCATCCTCTGGGTGCGCCGCCTCGCCGAGGTGGGCATATTCGCCGGCATCTCCTCGGGGGCGATCGTCGCCGCGGCCGCCCGGTGCGCGGAGGAGATCGACAGCGGGGTGATCGTCGCCATGGTCTGCGACGCCGGATGGAAGTACCTCTCCACCGGGGCGTGGACCGACGACGTCGATGCGGTCACCGAGCGCGCCCGGTCGGTGATCTACTTCTGATCCGGGCGGCTAGGGTCCGCCCGGTGACCAAGCGTGGGGACGGGCGGGAGCCCGACGAGCTGAGACCGGTCGAGCTGGTTCGGGACTACACGAGCTTCGCCGCGGGCTCGGTGCTCATCCGGGTCGGCCGCACCGTGGTGCTCTGCACTGCGTCGGTCGCCGAGGACGTGCCCCGCTGGATGCGCGGCAGCGGCCGGGGGTGGGTGACCGCCGAGTACTCGATGCTGCCCGGCTCCTCCGCGGAGCGGGTCGACCGGGAGGCGGCCCGGGGTCGCCAGTCCGGGCGGACTCAGGAGATCCAGCGGCTGATCGGGAGGTCGCTGCGGGCGGTGACCGACCTGACCGTGATGGGCGAAGTCCAGGTCACCGTCGACTGCGACGTGCTGCAAGCCGACGGGGGCACCCGCACAGCGAGCGTCTGCGGGGGATATGTCGCCCTCCACGACGCTCTCAGCCGCCTGGTCGCGGCCGGGCGGGTACCGGCCCATCCGCTGCGGGAGGCGCTGGCCGCGGTGTCGGTCGGGCTGGTCGACGGCGAGGCCCGGCTCGACCTCGCCTACGAGGAGGACCGCCGCGCGGAGGTCGACATGAACGTGGTGATGACCGCCTCGGGTCGCTTCGTCGAGGTCCAGGGTACTGCCGAGGGGGCGCCGTTCTCCCGCAGCGGGCTCGACGAGCTCCTCGACCTCGCCGGCGCCGGTACCCGCCGCCTGGTCGACGCCGAGGCGGCGCTGCTCGCCGAGCCGCCCCCGCCTCGGCCGTGAGCGACTCCCCCGAGCTGGTCCTCGCGACCGCCAACCCCGACAAGGCCAGGGAGATCGCCGAGATCCTCGGCTACGCCGTGCGGCTCCTGCCCCGCCCCGACGCCCTGGGCGAGGTGGACGAGACGGGCGAGACCCTGGAGGACAACGCCCGGCTCAAGGCGGTTGCGGTCGTCGGCTTCGCCGGCGCTCCGGCGGTCGCCGACGACACCGGCCTCGAAGTGGACGCCCTCGGTGGGGCTCCCGGGGTGCGCTCCGCCCGCTACGCCGGCCCGGGCGCCACCTACGCGGACAACGTCCGGGCCTTGTTGCGCGCCCTCGAGGGCGTCCCTGCCGGCGAGCGCACCGCGCGGTTCCGCACCGTAGCCCTCGCCCGC
Organism: Actinomycetes bacterium; assembly: GCA_021846485.1. Lineage (GTDB taxonomy): Bacteria > Actinomycetota > Acidimicrobiia > Acidimicrobiales > Palsa-688 > JAKAQB01. The sequence continues at coordinate 4,460 of JAJZWW010000149.1, read as the reverse complement.
TGGCCCGACGGGCGCGAGGTGCTCGCCGCCGGCTCGGTGGAGGGGGCGATCGCCGAGCGTGCCCGCGGTGAGCGCGGGTTCGGCTACGACCCGGTGTTCGTGCCCGCGGAGGGCGACGGGAGGACCTTCGCCGAGATGGCCCCCGCCGACAAGCACCGCCTCTCGCACCGGGCCCGGGCACTGGCCGACCTGGCGGTCAGGCTGGCGGCAGGGGGGGACGACCGCAGGGCGACCGGCCCCCGGTAGCATCGTCCAGCGGCCCGGGCGGCTCAGCCCACCGGCCGCCGACCGGACCATGTCGGCACACCTTTCCCCGGACACGTTCTCCGACCTCGCGGCCCCGGTGCCCGAGGAGGCGGCGGGACCGGAGAGGACCGTGCCAGCCGAGGCGACCGCGGGACCCGAGGCGACCGGGGGACCCGCGGGGGACCCGCTGTCGGAGCAGGCTGGAGCGCTGCGCCGGAGGGGGCTGCGGAGGTTCCTGCCGGCGCCGGTCGTGCACGTGGGCCGCCTGCTGGTGCTCGCCCTGGTCGTCGAGTACCTGGTCGTGCCCCAGATCGCCGGCACCCGAGACGCCTTCCACACCCTCCTCGACGTGGACCCGGTGCTCCTGCTCGCCGGCGTCGCGCTGGAGGCGGCCTCGCTCCTCGCCTACACCATGACCACCCGGTCGGTGCTCCCCGCCGGCTCCGACCCCGGCTTCTTCCGCCTGTTGCGGATCCAGCTGGCCACCCTGTCGGTGAGCCACTGCGTGCCGGGCGGCTCGGCGGCCGGCCCGGGCCTCGGCTACCGCCTGCTCTCCGCCGCCGGCGTGGACCGCACCGACGCCGGCTTCGCCCTCGCCACCCAAGCGCTCGGGTCGGCGCTGGTGCTCAATGTGGTGTTCTGGGTGGCCCTGGTGGTCTCCATCCCGGTGTGGGGGGTCTCCCCGCTGTACCTGGGGGCGGCAGCGGTCGGCGTGGTCCTCGTAGGGCTGTTCGTCGGCCTGGTCCTCGCCTTCACCCGGGGTGCCGAGCGCGCCGGGCTGGTGATCTACCGGGTCGCCGACCGCCTCCCCCTCGTCGACCCCGAAGTCGTCCGCAACCACTTCTTCGCGCTCGGCGTGCGGATGACCGAGCTCGGCCGGGACCGCCGCTCCCTGGCCCGGGCCACGGCCTGGGCGGTCGCCAACTGGCTCCTCGACGCGGCCAGCCTCGAGGTCTTCGTCGGGGCCTTCGGGCACTGGGTCAACCCCGACGGCCTGCTCGTGTCCTACGGCCTCGCCAACGTCCTCGCCGCCCTCCCGGTCAGCCCGGCGGGCCTCGGGGTGGTGGAGGCCACCCTCACCACCGCCATGGTCGGGTTCCACACCACCCGGGCGATAGCCCTGTTCGGGGTCATCTCCTACCGGCTGGTCAACTTCTGGGCGCCGATCCCCGTGGGGGGAGCAGCCTACTTCTCCCTCCAGGTCGACCCGGCCCCGGGGGTCGCCGCCCGACGGTGGGCGCGGGTGAAGCGCCGGGTGGCGCACGCCGCGGCCCCCCTGGCCCGGGGGCGCCGGGGAGGCGGCAGGCTCACCACTACGATGGGCGCGATGACCTCGCGCCCGGGAACGCGCCGGCCGTGACCACCTTGGCCGAGTACCGCAGCTCCCGGGAGCTGTACAACAACCTCACCCTGCGCGAGCTGCGCTCGAAGTACAAGCGGTCGTTCCTCGGCTGGGCCTGGTCGCTGCTCAACCCGTTGGCCAACACCTTGGTCTACACGGTGCTCTTCGGGGTGCTGTTCCACGCCCACCCCCCGGCGGGGGGACCCTCTCACCTGCAGGTCTACGCCCTCTACCTGCTGTGCGCCCTCCTCCCGTGGAACTACTTCACGATCGGCGTGATGGGCTCGGTCGGGAGCCTGATCAGCAACGCCAACCTGATCAAGAAGACCTACTTCCCCCGCGAGCTGCTGCCGGCGTCGAGCGTCGGCGCGGCCCTGGTGTCCCACCTGATCGAGATGGGGCTGTTGCTCGTGGTGCTGCTCACCTTCGGTGACTACTGGGCGATCGAGTGGCTGCCGATGACCGTCGTGCTGGTCGCGCTCACCACCGTCTTCGGCCTCGGCCTCGGCTTGCTGTTCAGCGTGCTCAACGTCTACTTCCGCGACATCGAGCACTTCTTGTCGATCTTCTTCCTGCTCTGGCTCTATGCCACCCCCATCGTGTACCCGACGACCGTCCTCGCCGGCCACCACCTCCCCGGAACCCACATCCCCGCCCTGCAGGTCCTCGAGATCAACCCCATGACCGAGATGGCGAGCATGTTCCGAGACACGATGTTCTACGGGAGGGCCCCCGGCGGGTGGGCGCTGCTCTACTTCGCCGCCTGGGCGCTCGGGGCGCTGGTGGTCGGGCTGCGGGTCTTCGAGCGCATGGGTGCCCGACTGGCCGAGGAGCTGTGACGCGGTGAGGGAGGCGGCGGTCGAAGTCGAGCACGTCTCGAAGAAGTTCCGGCTGTTCAAGGAGAAGAACAACTCCCTCAAGGCGACGATCATGCGCGGCCGGCGGGTCGTCGCCGAGGACTTCTGGGCGGTCCGGGACGTGAGCTTCGAGGTGGCTCGGGGCGAGGCGTTCGGGCTCATCGGGGAGAACGGCTCGGGCAAGAGCACGATGCTCAAGTGCCTGACCAGGATCTACCGGCCGGAGTCCGGCCGGATAGCCATCAACGGCAAGGTCTCGGCCCTCCTCGAGCTCGGTGCCGGCTTCCACCCCGAGCTGACCGGCCGGGAGAACGTGTTCTTGAACGGGGCGATCCTCGGTCTCACCCAGAAGGAGCTGCGGCGCCGGTTCGACGGGATCGTCGAGTTCGCCGGGATCGGGAAGTTCATCGACGAGCCGGTGAAGAACTACTCCTCCGGCATGTACGTCCGCCTCGGCTTCTCGGTCGCGATCAACGTCGACCCCGAGGTGCTGCTCGTCGACGAGGTGCTCGCGGTCGGCGACGAGAACTTCCAGCGCAGGTGCAACGAGCAGTTCGCCGACCTGAAGGCGCAGGGCTGCACGATCGTCCTCGTGTCCCACGCGATGACCTCGGTGCAGAACATGTGCGACCGGGTGGCGTGGATGGAGCACGGCCGGGTGAGGGAGATCGGCGACACCCGCGACGTGATCGAGCACTACACCGGATCGGTGCAGGTCGGCCGGGAGACCGACGGCTCCGGCCACCCCCGCTGGGGCAGCGGCGAGGGGCAGGTCAGCCGCGTCGAGCTGCTCGACGAGGCCGGCCGGCGGGTGGACCGGCTGGTGAGCGGGGCGCCGGCGACGATCCGGATCCACTACGAGATGCACGAGCCGGTCGCCCAGCCGGTGTTCGCCTGCTACCTGGCGACGATCACCGGCCAGCCGGTCTCCGCTCCCAACACCCGCGCCGAGGGCTGCGTGCCCGACAAGCTCGACGGACTCGGCCACGTCGACCTACGCCTCGACGAGGTGCGCCTCCTGCCGGGCACCTACGACCTCACCCCGGTGCTGAGCGACCTCACGATGATGAAGGTCTTCGACCAGCGACAGAACCTCTTGCGCTTCGACGTGGAGCGCGGCAGCATCCACGAGGAGTGGGGGGTGACGACGCTCTCGCCCCGTTGGGAGATCGCCCCAGAGGGCTGAGCCGGCGGGGCGGCTCAGCGGAGGCTGGGCAGGGTGGAGCCGGTGAGCTGCGGGTCGTGGTGGAACATCGGCCACGCGCCGGCCTCGTCGGCGAGCGCTCCGCGGGTCCCGGTCACCTCCAGGTGCAGCACCTCCCCCTGGTCGTAGCCGTCGTAGCCGGCGAGGGTGAGCCCGAGCAGCCCGTCCGCGTCTCCGGTCACGAGGACCGACGACTGCAGGCCGATGCCCGGCACCCGGGCGAGGACCGTCCCGCTGCGGCCGTCGAGGACGTAGAGGCCGGCGGTCGTCGGCACGAGCAGGTCCTGGTAGGGCCGGCCCGCGAAGCTGCCGCCGAGGTCGGCGCTGGTGATGCCCCCGACGACCGAGCCGGCGAGCGCCCGGCGCCAGACGACCCGGCCGTCGGATCCGTCGAGGAGGTAGGCGTAGCCCCCGTGCGGTCCGGCGGTCCCCATGGCGACCTGTTGGCCGGCTCCGGGCAGGGCGGCGACCAGCGCCGGGCTGTCGGCGGTCGAGCCGGCCAGGTGGTCCTCCCACGCGACGTGGCACGAGGTGGTCATCGCGATCACCGCGTCCTCGTCGGACACCCCCTTGTAGAACGTGCCGGTCCCGGCGACGACGCCCACCGCCCCCCGGGCGAGGAAGCGGCCGACGGCGGGGGAGGAGTCGACCTCCTCGTTGGTGTTGTGGACGCACAACAGGTGCCCGGTGTCGGAGAGGATGCGCAGGTGACCGCCGTTGCGGTACGGCGGGTGGAGGTAGGGGTTGGCCGTCGACGCTCCGCCCTCGACGATCTCGTTCCGGCCGTTGCCGAACAGGTCGGCGATCGCCG
>JAJZWW010000002.1 GCA_021846485.1 Actinomycetes bacterium | reverse complement strand
ACGTCGGTCATGTGGCCGAACTGGGCGGCCCAGCCGACCACCCGACCCTCGACGTAGATCGGCAGGAGGATGAGCCAGTCGTTGGCGTGGCTGATCGCCCCGCCACAGGAGTAGGGGTCGGAGGTGAAAAGGATGTCGCCTTCCTCGACCGTCCCGGAATAGCCGTCCAAGAAGGCCGGGATGGACAGGCCGAACTGCCCGACCACCATCAACCCATCGGGGTCGGCGATGAGCGGGAACTCGTCGTGCTGCTCCCGGATACCCGGGGACATCGCGGTGCGGAACAGCACTGCGTCCATCTCCGCCCGGGCGTTGCGCAGGGCGTTCTCGATGATGTCGACGGTTACCGGGTCGATCTCGGACGCCTTGGTGAGAGGCTCCCCGGACTGGACGACGGTGGCCAAAGCTCAGCCCTCCTCGGGTCGGATGATCAGGTTGCCGATCCGGTCCACGCTGGCTGCGTGACCGGGCAGGACCAAGGTGGTGGAGTCCATCTCGGTGACCACCGCCGGGCCGACGACGACGTTGCCGGCCCGCAGCCCGGCCCGCTCGTAGAGCCCGGCGGGGAGCTCGGCGCCGTCCACCCAGACCGCCACGGTGCCGGTGAGCGCCGCGGACGGGTCGGGACCGCCCACCTCGAGCTCGGGGGCGGCGACGTGGGCGGCGCGGGCCTGCACCACCGCGCGCAGGTTGACCACCTCGTGCTCGGTGTCGAGGTCGAACATGAACAGCCTGCGGTGCTCGGCGTCGAAGCGCCGGCCGACCTCCTCGAGCAGGCCGCGGAGGTCGAGCGCCTCCGGCTCCACGTCGACGGGGACCTCGAAACCCTGGCCCTGGTAGCGGACGTCGACCTGCCAGGTGACCTCCTGCTCGGCGTCGGGGACGCCCTCGGCGTCGAGCGCAGCGCGGGCCTCGGACGCCAGCTCCCGCAGGGCGCCGGCCACCTCGGCGTCGGAGACCTCCGAAAAGCGGCGGATGAAGGTGCGGGCGGACTCGTTGCGCAGGCTGGTGGTGGCGTCGCCGTACGCGCAGAGGACCCCCGGCGACGGGGGGACGATCACCGGCCAGGAGCCCATCAGCCGCCCGAGGGCGTTGGCGTGCAGCGGCCCGGCGCCGCCGAAGGCGACCAGGGCGAAGTCGCGGGGGTCGTAGCCCTGCTGGACCGAGACCAGGCGGAGCGCGCCGAACATGTTCTCGTTGACGATGTCCACGATCCCCGCCGCCGCAACGCGCACGTCGGCCAGGCCCATGGCGTCGGCGATCTGCTGCACCGCGGCGGTGGCCGCGTCGACGTCGAGGGTCATCTCCCCGCCGATCAGGCGGGGCGGCAGGTAGCCGAGCACGACGTTGGCGTCGGTGACCGTCGGGTCGCCGCCGCCCCTGCCGTAGGCCGCCGGGCCGGGCTCGGCGCCCGCCGACTGCGGGCCGACGCGCAGGGCCTTGGTCAGCTCCGGAACGTGGGCGATCGAACCGCCGCCCGCGCCGACGGTGCGCACGTCGACGGAGCTGGCCCGCACCGAGAGATCCCCCACGGTGGTCTCCCTTCCGATGCGGGCCTTGCCGTCCTCGACCAGGGCGACGTCGGTGGAGGTCCCGCCCATGTCGAAGGTGAGCAGGTTGGTGTAGCCGGCCTGGCCGGCCGCCCACACCGCGCCGGCGACCCCACCGGCCGGGCCGGACATGAGCAGGTTGACCGGGGCGACCTCAGCGGTGGCGACACTCGCGAGGCCGCCGTCGCTGCGCAGGACGTGCAGCGAGGCGCCGACCCCGCCGGCGCCCAGCTGGTGCTCCAGGGACTCGAGGTAGCGGCCGACGACGGGTCGCACGTAGCTGTTCGCGACGGTGGTGATCGTGCGCTCGTACTCCCGGATCTCGGGGAGGATCTCGCTGCTGAGCGACACCGCGACCCCGGGCAGCTCCTCGGCAGCCAGCTCCGCCACCCGCCGCTCGTGGTCGGGGTTGGCGAAGGCGTTGACGAACGCGACGGTGAGCGCCTCCACGCCCTTCGATCGCAGGTGCGCAAGAGCCGCGCGGGCGGCGCCGACGTCGAGCTCGACCAGGACCTCTCCCCGGGTGTCGACCCGCTCGGGCACCTCGACAGTGTCCTCCAGGTGGGCCAGGGGGGTCGGCTTGGGCCACGTGATCCACCCTGCAAGGCCCCCGGGCACGAAGGATCGGGCCACCTGCAGCACCTGCCGGAACCCCCGCGTGGTGACCAATCCGACTCGGGCCCCCTTTCCCTCCAGGATCGCGTTCGTCGCGACGGTCGTTCCGTGCAGGACGTGGGCGACCTCGGAGGGCTCGATCCCCGCCAGCGCGCAGGCCTTGCGGACCCCTTCCAGCACGCCCCGGGACTGGTCGTCGGGGGTCGACGGCGTCTTGGCCCGATGGGTGACGCCGCTGCCCTCGTCGATCAACAACACGTCGGTGAAGGTGCCTCCCACGTCGACACCCAGGCGGTAGGTCACGGTCTCCCCTTTCTCACACGATGCCGGCGGCGCGCAGGCGGTCGAGGTCCTCGTCGGCGAGACCGAGCAGGCCCCGGTAGATCTCGTCGTTGTCGACGCCGAGCTCGGGGCCGAGGGTGCGCACCGCCCCTGGCGTGCCCGACAGCCTCGGGGCGACGTTTTGCAGGGGAAACTCCCCGAGGATCGGATGGGCCAGGCGGACGACGGCTTCCCGGGCCGCGAAGTGCGGGTCGCCCAGCATGTCTCTTGCCTGGTAGATCATCCCGGCGGGCACGCCGGCGTCGGCGAGCGCCTCGAGCAGCTCGGCGGCGGGCCGGGTCGCGGTGAAGGAGGCGACGATCCCGTCGAGCTCCTCCTGGCGGGCCGAGCGGGCGTCGTTGGTGGCGTAGCGGGGGTCCTCGGTCAGCTCCGGGCGTCCCATCAGCACGGCCAAGCGGGCGAAGACCGTGTCCCGGTTGGCGGCGACCAGGATCTGGTCGCCGTCGGCGGTCGGGTACACGTTGGAGGGTGCCGCTCCGGGCAGGACCGAGCCGGTCCGCTGGCGCTGGTAGCCGGCGAGCTCCCACTCGGGCAGCTCCGCCTCCATCAAGGCGAGCACCGCCTCGTAGATCGCCGAGTCGACGACCTGCCCGCGACCGGTACGGTCCCGGGCCCGCAGGGCGAGCAGCGCCCCGAGGGCGGCGAAGGTGGCCGCGAGCGAGTCTCCGAGGGAGATCCCCACCCGTGACGGCGGCCGGTCCGGCTCGCCGGACAGGTAGCGGATCCCACCCATCGCCTCGCCGATCGAGCCGAAGCCGGCCCGGGGCGCGTACGGCCCGCTCTGGCCGTAGCCGCTGACCCGCACCACCACCAGGCGGGGGTTGATCTCGGCGAGATGGTCAGGTCCGAGATCCCAGCGCTCGAGGGTGCCGGGCCGGAAGTTCTCCACCAGCACGTCGGCCCGCTCGAGCAGGCCGCGCAGCAGCTCCTGGCCCTCCGGCCGGCGCAGGTCGGCGGTAACCGACTTCTTGTTGCGGGCGACGATCGGCCAGTGCAGTGACCGGCCCTGGACCTTCACCTGACCCCACTGGCGCATCGGGTCCCCGCCGGCGGGGTCCTCCACCTTGATCACCTCGGCCCCGAAGTCCCCGAGCAGCTGCCCGCAGAACGGACCGGCGATCAGCGTCCCGCACTCGACCACCCGCACCCCGGCCAGCGGGCCGACCTCTCCGCCCGCCGGTCCCGCCCCTCCAGGGGGCTTCGCGACCGGCGCCGCACCGGTCCGGCTGTCGGTCTGGCCCTCCGGCGGCGGAGCAGCCCCCTCCCCGGTCACCCGGGCAGCTCCCGCCGCAAGGTCACCCGGGCGGCCTCGACGTGGGCGTGCATGACCGCCTCGGCCCACTCCGGCCGGCGTGCCCGGAGAGCGGCGACCAGCTCACGGTGGTGGCCCATGCTGCGGGCCAGCTCCTCGGGCTCGTAGCGGTGGAAGGTGCGCATCACGAGCGGCATCTGCACCAGGCTGGTGAGCAGGCCGGCGACGTAGCGGCTGGAGGCCACCCGGTGGATCTCGTGGTGCAGGGCCTGGTTGAGCGCCCCGATCCGCTCGTGGTCGGGCACCGGCCGGCGGGCGGCCGCCTCGTCCATCTCGTCGCAGAGCCCCTCCAGGCGGGCCACCTCGACCTCGGTCACCCGGGTGGCCGCCCTGCGGGCGCCGTAGCCCTCCACCAGCGCCCGCAGCTCGAAGATCTCGTCGAGCTCGTCGGCGCCCCAGGTGGCCACCAGCGCCCCCCGGCGCGGCTCGAGCTCGACGAGGCCCTCGGAGTGCAAGCGGCGCAGGGCTTCGCGCACCGGGGTCCGGGACACCCCGAGGGCCTCCGCCAGATCCTCCTCGCGCAGGCGGCTGCCGGCGGCGTGCTCGCCGCTCACGATCCCGTCGCGCACCGCCGCGTAGGCCGCGTCGACCGAGCTGGTCACCTCGCTCCCACCCCACATGTGTATACATAGTCCCCCCCCGTGGGGGAAAGTCAAGCTCGTTCCTCCGCGGGGGGAAATCTTTGTATACAACCAGCTCAGCTCAGGGAGCTGGTTGGAGCGGCGGAGCCGGGGCCGGCGGCGGGTCGGGCGCCGCCATGTCCGGACCCGGGCCCGGGTTTGGAGAGCTCGGGGAACTGGTCGTCGCGCCACTCCCCGCCGGGAGCTCGGCCCGTCGAGGACATCTCCTCCTCCCGCCGGCGCAGCTCGACCCGGCGGATCTTGCCCGAGATCGTCTTCGGCAGCTCGGCGAACTCGAGGCGCCGGACCCGCTGCCAGGGCGCCAGGTGCTCCCGGGCGTAGCGGAGGACCTCGAAGGCGGTCCGCTCGTCGGGCTCCCAGCCCGCCGCGAGGGTCACGTAGGCCTTGGGGACCGCGAGGCGGAGCTCGTCGGGCGCGGGCACCACCGCCGCCTCGGCGACCGCCGGGTGCTCGACGAGGACCGACTCGAGCTCGAAGGGGCTGATCTTGTAGTCCGACGCCTTGAACACGTCGTCGGTGCGCCCGATGTAGGTCAGGTAGCCGTCGGCGTCACGGCTGGCCACGTCGCCGGTGTGGTAGCAGCCGCCGGCCATCGCCTCCGCGTTGCGCTCCGGGTCACCCTGGTAGCCGCTCATCAGCGCGAGGGGGTGGGCCACCAGGTCCAGGCAGATCTCGCCCTCCCCCACCCCCTCCACGCGCTCTGCGGTGACCGGTTCCACCAACACCACCGGCATCCCGGGCAGCGGCTTGCCCATCGACCCGGGCTTGACCGCCGAGCCAGGGGTGTTGCCCACCTGGGCGACGGTCTCGGTCTGCCCGTAGCCGTCGCGCACGGTGAGACCCCACTCGCGCCGGACCTGGGTGATGACCTCCGGGTTGAGCGGTTCGCCGGCGGCGACGACCTCCCTCAGGACGCCGGGCCCCCCGCTGAGATCGGCCTTGATCAGCATCCGCCACACCGTGGGCGGCGCGCAGAGCGTCGTGACCTCCTGCTCGCGTACCACCCGGAGCAGCGCAGCGGGATCGAAGCGGGCGTAGTTGTAGGCCACAACGGTCGCCTCGGCGATCCAGGGGGCGAAGAAGCTCGACCAGGCATGCTTTGCCCAGCCCGGGGAGGAGATGTTCAAGTGCACGTCTCCCGGGCGCAGACCCAGCCAGTAGAGGGTCGCCAGGTGGCCCACCGGGTACGACACCTGGGTGTGCTCGACCAGCTTGGGCCTCGAGGTGGTGCCCGAGGTGAAGTACAAGAGGAGCCGGTCGCCGGGAACGGTGCCGGGGTGGTGGATCGGCTCGGCCCGCCGGCCGTCGGCGTCCCGTAGGTCGGACCACCCGGCCGCCGCGCCGACCGCCAGCCTCAGGTAGTCCCCGGGGACCTCGGCGAACTTGGCACTGTCGGACGGGTTGCAGATCACCGCCCGGGCGCCGCCGCGAGCGACACGGTCGGCCAGCTCGGCCGGGCCGGCGGCCGTGGTGGTCGGCATGACGACCGCACCGAGCTTGATGATGGCGAGCATCGACTCCCACAGCTCGACCTGGTTGCCGAGCATGAGGAGCACCGGGTCGCCCCGCCCGACGCCGAGCTCGGCCAGGTGGGCGGCGGCCCGGTCCGAGGCGGTGACCATCTGCGCGAAGGACCGCTCGGCAGCCGAGCCATCCTGCTCGACGACCACGAGGGCAGGGCGAGAGTTGTCGCGGGCGACCACGTCGAACCAGTCGACCGCCCAGTTGAAGCGGTCACCGAGCTCCGGCCACTCCCATTCCGCCACCGCCCTGTCGTGGTCCTCCCGGAGGTCGAGGACCCGGTCACGTGCCTCCCGGTAGGCACTGGTAGCTGTCATGGGGGTTGTCTAGCACCCGACCCTACGCGGGGGTCCGGCAGCCGCCGGCGAGGGGCGGGCGGGGAGCGCCGGCTGGCGGCTGGCGGAGCCGGTGTGGCCAGCGGTGGCTGGGCGACCTCTCATCTCATGGCCGCACCCCAGTTCCCAGGGCGCGAGGTCGGCCACGGAGGGCATGACGTCGACGGCGCAGCTGCCAGAAAGTGGGTGTGTAGAGCCGAAGTGGGTGTGTAGAGCCGAAGTGGGTGCGTAGAGCCGAAGTTCCGGTTGGGTCCTACCAGCACCCAGTTCCGGTTGGGTCCTACCAGCACCCAGTTCCGGTTGGGTCCTGCCAAGGGCCACGGGCACCTCCATCAGCCGCCCCTCGTGAGGCGCAGCGCGAGGGCGACACCGCCCAGGTAGCCGGCGTGCTCGTCGGCGGGGAGGGATGCGAGGTGGCGGGCGACGGTCCCCCAGTCGCCCCTCGCGACCGGCCCGGTGAGCGCCGCCTCCGGGCCCCGCAGGGCGACGTCGTCGAGGGCTGCGCGGGCCAGGGGGAGGAAGTCGCCGAGCTGCAGTCCGGCGGCCTCCGCCAGGCGGGCTACCTGACCGAGCGTGGCGACCACGTGGTTGGCGGCCACGGTGGCAGCTGCGTGATAGCTCGCGCGGACCTCGTCGCCGATCTCGACGGCCCGGCCACCGAGCACCCCGGCGATGGTGGCCGCCATCGAGTCACCGGCAACGCCGAAGGTGACCCCCGAGATCAGACGCTCGGCCCCGGCCGGCCCGCCCGGCAACGGCACCAGGGGGTGCAGGACGGCCCTGCGCGCGTGGGGGGCGAGCACGTCTGGTCCGAGGGCCCCCGACAGGTGCAGGACGACCGTCGAGGGCACCTCCCGCACGCCGGCGGCCACTCCGGCGATCGCCCCGTCTGGTGTGGCCAGCACCAGGGCGTCCACCCCGGCGGCTGCGCCGGAGAGGTCGTCACCCCTGCCGAGCAGGCCGGCGACCTCCCAGCCTGCGCTGGAGAGGGCGGCGGCTAGCGCACTGCCGGCTCTCCCGGGCCCGATGATCCGCACGGACGGCACCGCCTCGACGCTACGCGGTCGGCGCTGCCCGGTCTGTCACAGTCCCGCAGCGGGGCCGGCGGGTGGGTCGACCTCCGGCGAGCAGCAGGTCCAGCCCGCCGACAAGACCGCGATCGCCCGGTTGGTCAGACGCTCCCGCGGAGGACGACCCGGTCGGGGGTGAGCTCCGCGACGCTCCGGGCGCCGAGCAGGGCCATCGTCGTGCGGATCTCAGCCGAGAGGATGTCGGCGGCCTTCTGCACGCCCCGCTCCCCGCCGGCCATCAACCCGTAGAGGTATGCCCGCCCCACCATGCAAGCCCGGGCTCCGAGGGCCACGGCCGCCACCACGTCGTCGCCGCAGAGGATCCCACCGTCGAGGTAGACCTCGGCCCGGTCGCCGACCGCGTCGAGCACCGACGGGAGCTGTTCGAGGGGCACCGGGGCCCGGTCGAGCTGGCGCCCACCGTGGTTGGAGACCACCACTGCGTCCGCTCCGGCGTCCACCACCTCCGCGGCGTCCGCGGCTCGCTGGATCCCCTTCACCACCAGCGGGCCGGGCCAGGCCGAGCGGAGCCACTCGACGTCGGCGAGGGTGGCCCCCGGGTCGAACATGCGTCGGGCCAGCTCGGCGACGGTCCCGTCGAAGCGTCGGAGCGAGGCGAACTCGAGCGGCTCGGTGGTGAGCAGGTCCCACCACCACCCCGGCCGGGTGGCCCCGTCCAAGAAGGTCCGCAGGGTGAGCGACGGCGGGATGGTCAGGCCGTTGCGCACGTCGCGCAGGCGGGTGCCGGGTACCGGGGAGTCGACCGTGAGGACCAACGCCTCGTAGCCGGCCTCCCGTGCCCGCTGGACGAAGTCGCGTCCCGCCCCCCGGTCTCGCCACAGGTACAGCTGGAACCACAGCCGGGTCCCTGGAGCCTCGGACACCAGCCTCTCCACCGAGGTGGTGCCCATCGTGGACAGGGCATAGGGGATGCCGGCGCGGCCCGCCACCCGACCCACGGCCGGCTCGCCCTCGGTATGCATCATCCGGGTGAACCCGGTCGGGGCGAACACCAGGGGCAGGCTCGCCGACCGACCGAGGATGCTGGTCGACGGGTCGACCCCCGACACGTCCCGCAGGACGCTCGGACGCCACTCGACCCGGCCGAAGCAGTCCCGCATCCGGGCCAGGGCCGCCTCGGTGCCGGCGGCCCCGTCGGTGTAGTCGAACACCGCTCGGGGCGCCCGGCGCCGGGCCGCTCGTCGCAGGTCCGGGATCGACGCCACCCCCGCCAGCCGGCGCTCGACCGGGTCCAGGCGAAGCGGGCGGGGCCGGAGGAGCGGAGCGAGCTCGTTCCAGCGGGGGACCCGTCGCTCGCCCACGCGCTACTTGCTACACCCCGTCAGCGGCCGTCGCAAAGCTCCTCGGATCAGCTCGGGGCGGGTCGGCACGCCCGGCCCGCCGGGGCCGGCGATCCCGGCGACGAGCCACCCGGAACGGCCGGGCCAGCCCGCCCAGCCGGGTCGAGCGCGCCGGGGTTCCGGGGTTTGGGTGCGAAACAGTCCAGCAGGCAAGTTGCTCCTCGGCAACATCGGCTCACCGCGGCGCGCTGACCGCCGGCTGCACAGACGGGCTCCAGGGCAGGCAGGCCCACCGGCGACCACCCCGGGGCTGGGGTCGTGCCAGTGGTCAGCTGGCGGCGAGACGAGCCCGCACCTCTCCGGTGAGCGCGACCGACCGGGCCGCGGCGTCGGGGCCGACGTCGGCCGGCAGCGGGCCCATGGTGCGGGTGACGATGTCGGTGTAGCCGATCTCCCCGTAGACGGCGAGCTGCTCGGCGACGGTGTCGGGGTCGCCGTAAGCCACCGCGGCGCGCTCGAAGCCCCGGTATCCGGCGCCGACCAGGGCGTCTCCGACCCGCTCGGCGACCGCCCGGTCCTCGGCGACGAAGACGTCCTTGCGGATGGGGAGCCGGACCGGCTCCCGGTCGTGCCGGGCGCACGCCTCCCGGTACAGCTCGATCAGCTGGCGGGCGCTCGAAGGGGTGAGATCGGCATTGCCGTACCAGCAGTCCCCCAGCCGGGCGGCCCGGTCGACCGCCCTGGCGACCCCGCCGCCCACCCACCACTCGGTCCCTTCCGGGGGGAGCGGGGCGACGCGGGCCCCGGCGACGCCGTAGAGCTGGCTGTCCACCTCCTCGCCGCGCAGGAGCGCCTGGGCGACGCGGATGCCCTCCTCGCTGCGGGCTGCCCGCTCGGAGAGCTCGGCGCCCATCGCCCGGAACTGTCCCGCCCCGCCGCCGACCGCCGCCTGCACGATGAACGGGCCGGGGGCCATCGCCGCCAGGGTCCCGACCTGCTCGGCGAGCAGGACCGGGTTCCACAGGGGCACGAGGAACAGGCAGCCGGCGGGCCGCTCGGTCCACTCGGCGAGGAGCCGGCCGAGCATCGGCACGTTCTGCACGTAACCGGCCGGGCCGGTGGCGTGGTGGTCCCCGAGGGAGAGGGTGTCGAGCCCGGCGGCGGCCGCCGCCCGGGCCTGGGCAATGACCTGGGCCGGACCGCTCCGCTGTCCGCCAGGGCCGCCGATGGTGAACGAGGTGCCGATCGAGATCCCGACGCGCAGCATGCGCTGGTCCTACCCCCCGCTCAGCCGGCGGCGACGCCGGCTCAGGAGCTCAGCCGGGGACGCCCGACGCCCGACGCCCGACAGCTTCTCACTCAGGAGGTCAGCGAGCGGGGCGGACGCCGACCTCCTCCAGGCGGTCGAGCATCTCGGCTGGGTCGGCGTAGACCCGGTAGGCACCTGCGGCCTGCAGTTCGGCCCTGCCGTAGCCCCCCGAGAGCAACCCGACCCCGAGGGCGCCGGCCCGTTGGGCGGCGAGGAGGTCCCAGACGCTGTCCCCGACTACGAAGCTGTCGCGGGGGTCGACGCCGAGCAGGGTCGCGGCCGCGAGGAACAGGTGGGGGTCGGGCTTGGCCCGCTCGACGAGGTCGCGGGTCACGACCACGGTCCGCGGGGGCAGGTCGAGCAGCGCCAGGGCCGAGTCGGCGGTGACCGCCGAGCCGCTGGTGGCCACGGCGAAAGGCATCCCTTCGGCGTGGAGGAGCTGGACCAGCTCCCGGGCGCCGGGCAGGGGCACCACCCCGCCGGCTCGCCGGAGGTAGTGCTCGGCGTGGAGGGTCGAGAGCCGCTCCAGGGTGGCCGGGTCCAGCCGGCGGCCGGTCTCCCGCTGGAGGGCGTCGAGGAACAGGCCACCGCTCATGCCGATCCGGCGGTGGATCCGCCACACCGACAGCGGCACGCCACAGTCCTCGAGCGCCTCCTGCCAGGCGATCACGTGCTGGTAGACCGAGTCCACGAGCGTGCCGTCGAGGTCGAACAGGAACGCCGGCCGGGGGACGGCGATCTCCGGGTGGGCAGGGGCGACCACCCCCCGACTGTAGGCCCGGGTACCGGGCTCCGGGTCCGGCAGGCCGGACCCGCCGGTACGCCCGGGGTCGACCCGGCGTGAACCCCCTCCCGGCCGGGACCGCCAGCGCCCCCGCGGCGCTGGCGAGCGCATCGAGACCCTCCTCGAGCGGCTGGCCGCCTCCGCCGACCCCGGAGCCGGGCGACCGCCGGGGAGCTGCCCGGGCTGGTGACCGGTGGAGGCTCAGCGGAGGCGGCCCACCAGCCGCCAGGCCCCGGGGAGGGCCAGCGCAGCCACCGCCGCCTTGAACAGGTCGCCGGGGAGGAACGGCACCATGCCCTCGCCGAGAGCGGCGCCGGGGGCCAGGTGGAGCCACAGCCCGAGCCAGGTGACGCCCACCGCATAGATGACCGCCGTGCCGAGGAGCATCGTCGCTACGGTGCGCAGCGACGTGCGGTCCCCGCCCCTGCCCGCCAGCGCGCCGACGAGGAGGGCCGCCAGCGGGTAGGAGAGCAGGTAGCCGAACGACGCCCCCACCATTCCCGCCGTCCCCCCGGCAAACCACGGCACCCCCGCGACGCCGGCGAGCACGTAGAGGGCCATGGCGGCCAGGCCTCGTCGGCCGCCTAGGACGGCCCCGCCGAGCAGGACCCCGAGGGTCTGGCCGGTCACCGGCACCGGGGTGCCAGGGATGGGGAACGACACCTGGGCCAGGGCGCCGACCAGGGCGGCGCCGGCGAGCACCAGGACGGCATCACGCACGGCGGCACCGGGTAGCAGGTCCGAGAGGACCTGCGGCCGGGGGGTGAGGGTCGCTGCGGCGGTCATGGTCGTCCTCCGTCATGGCGGGCCGGGATCGTGGGGAAAGTCCCCGCCGCTCCGGCCCGGTCGGTCCCGGGGCGGCGGCCCCTACGGTAGGCGAGCGGCGCCCGGCTGCGACGAGATCGGTACCCGGCGGTCAACCGGGGGTGCCGCTGCGGGCCCCCGGCCGGCGACCGCGGCGAGGAGCTCGCCGACGCGGTGCGGCTGCTCGACAGGGTGGCGGACCGGCAGGTCCGGATCGATCTCGTAGTGGTTGCGCCGCCCGACCCGGGTCCGGCGCACGTAGCCGGCCTCCACCAGGTCGGCCACGATCGCCTGGGCGGCGCGCTCGGTGATCCCGACCCGCTCGGCGATGTCCCGGCCGCGGACCCCGGGGTCCTTCGCGATGCAGACCAGCACGTGGCCGTGGTTGGTGAGGAACGTCCAAGAGGGCTTGGCTCCCGAGGGGTCCTGCGGGCCACCGTCCTCCACGGGTAGATGCTACCAGCGGACCGGTCTTGCGCGCCTCTGGATCACGGGGTAGTTTTCACGAACTATAATACGTGAGTTGGAGGTGGGTGTGTCTCTCGCCTGTACCGGCCGGGCTGCGCTGGCCACCGCAGTGGTCGTGCCCCTGGTCGTCGCCCTGGTGAGGGGTGGTGGGCCGAGGGCCGTGGCGACGCGGGTGCGCCTGTCGTGGCTCGCCGCGACGGCCGCTCTGGTCGCCTGCGGGATCGCCGTCCACCTTCGGACCTTCGGGCTGCTGGCCGGCACGCGGGCACATCCCTGGGCGGGGTTGCTCGGCGACCCGCTGACGACGGTGCTCATCACGCTGGTCACCACCGTGGGGGCGCTGGTGCAAAGCTTCGCCTCACGCTACCTCTACGCCGACACCCGGGCGGGGCGCTTCGGCTCGCTTGCCGGCGCGGTGGTCTTCGCCATGGTGGTCGTGGCCTCCGCTGCGACGGTGACCGAGCTGGTCGTCGGGTGGGTGCTCGCTGGCGCCGGCTTCGTCGCGGTGGTGGGCTACCGGCCGGACCTACCGGGGGTCACCGGCTGCCAGAAGGCGACCCTCCGAGCGCTCCTCGCCGGCGACGGCTGCCTGGTGGCCGCGGCGGGGATCGTGCTCTGGAAGGCCGGGGATGTCGCCCTCGGCTCGGCGGGGTCCCTCGGGGAAGCAGCGACCCGCCTCGGGGCGTGGCACCCCGTCGTGGCCCTGCTCGTGGCCGCCGCTGCCCTGTCCCGCTGCGCGCAGGGCCCGTTCCGGCGGTGGCTGCCGGCGACGGTCGCCTCTCCCACCCCGGCGTGCGCCCTGTTGCACGCCGGGGTGGTCAACGGGGGCGGCATCCTGCTCGTACGCCTCGGGGTGCTCGGGACGACCCCGCTCGCCGCGGCAGCCGTCCTCGTGGTGGCCGGAACCACGTCGGTGTGGGCCGGCCTGGTGGTGACCGCTCGCGCCGACGTCAAGGGGGCCCTGGCGTGGTCGACGATGGGCCAGATGGGCTTCATGCTCGCCGAGTGCGCGGTCGGGGCCTACCCCGCGGCCGTGGTGCACCTGGTCGGCCACGCCTTGTACAAGGCCTACCTGTTCTTCTCCTCCGGCTCGACGGTCTCCCGGCCCGACCGGGTCCGGGCCTCCCTGGGCACCCGCAGCGGGGCGCGGGTCCTCGCCTCGACGCTCGCCGGGTCCGCGGCGGCGGCGGCCGCCGCCCCCGGGCTCGCCGCCGGAGACGGATGGCCGCTGGTCGCCTTCGCCGGCGTGTCCGGCGGGGTCCTCGCCTGGGCCTTCACCGGCCACCGGCCCCTCGGCAGGTCCCACCGGCTCGCGTGGCCGGCGCTGCTGGTCCTGGCCGCGGCCCTCTACGGCGCCCTCGACGCCACCCTCGGCGGTTTGGTCGCCCCGTTCGCCGGATCGGCGGGCGGGGTCCTCGGCCCGCCGTGGCTCCTCGCCGTCGGCGGTGCAACGGTCGCCGCCGCGTTGGTGGGACGGAGGCCCGGGGCCCGGGTGCGCCTGGTCGACGCCGGCGGCCTCCCGGCCTCCCCGAGCAGGCACCGGCACCCCCTCGCAGGCGTCGACGTCGCCGCCGGGCTGGCCACGGTCCTCGCCGGCGAGAGGCGGGCGGCTTGAGCGCGACACTGCCCGGACGCGACCGGCGGGTCCCGGGCGGAACGCCGCTCGGGGTCGCGGCAGCCGGCGATCTGCTCGCCGCGCTGGACGAGGCCGCCGCCTTCGTCCCGTCGCTCTGGCCGCTCGGGACCGCCGTCGCGGTGAACCCACTGTGGGATCTCCGCCACCTCGGCTTCGCCGGGGCCGTGGAGCGCGCCTCGGTGCTGCTCGGGATCTCCGGCTGCCCCGACGACCGCTTCTTCGCCGACGCCTACCGGGAGGGGCGGGTCACCGACGCCGACCTGGCCGACGCCCTCCGGCGCCGGGCGGCCCGCCGCCACGCGGGCCCCGACACCCCGGTGCCCGGGTCGGCGGTGCCCGGGTCGGTGGTGCCCGGGTCGGCAGGGACCGCCGCGGCCCGCTTCGACCGGATGTCGGGAACCGAGGTGGCGGCGGCCACCGACCGGGAGGTGGCCAAGTGGGCCGCCGCCTACCTCGGCGGAGTCGTCCCCGATCCGGCTCCCGCCGGCTTCTACCCCACCTGGAAGCGGGTGGCCCGCCCGACGCGCACGCTGCGCCGGGCGGGAGCCGCGCGCTGGCCGCGCCACCTCCCCGAGGGCGCCCTCGACGCCCTCGGGCTGGCCCTGGCCGAGCTCGGGATCGGCGAGGAGGACGTGGTCGGCGAGCTGACCGCCCAGCTCGCCCGCCTCCCCGGGTGGGCGGGGCACGCCAAGTGGCGCTCCAAGTGGGCCGCCCCCGACCACCCCGGACCGCCGCTGCACCTGGTCGACTACCTGGCGGTCCGCCTCTCCCACGACGCCGCCGGGATCGCCGCCGCGCCGGCCTCCGGGAGACCCGGGAACCGGCGGCAGGGCGACGCCGGCGCACCACCGCCCCGGGCGGCCCGGCGGCGGGTCCTCAGCGGGGCCGCAGTGCGGCAGGGCTTCGGCCGGCCGGCAGCGATCGGGCGACGCCGGAGCGTGCCGTCCCCAGAGGCGGCCCGGGCCCGGGCGCCGGAGCCCCCCGGGCCCGGCGCGGTCGACCCGACCCTGGTCGCAAGGCTCGCCAACCTGGCTCCCGCCGAGTCCGCCGAGGTCTGGTTGCGCGCCTACGAGAGCCACTACGCCGACCGCTTGCTCGCGGCGATCGACCAACCCGACCAGCTCCGGCGCACCACCCGGCCGGCCGCCCAGGTCGTCTGCTGCATCGACCCCCGCTCCGAGGGGCTCCGCCGGCACCTGGAGGCTGCCGGCGACTACGAGACGTTCGGCTTCGCCGGGTTCTTCGGGATCCCCGCACGGGTGCGCCCACCCTCCGGCGCGCTCCTCGACCTGTTCCCGGTGCTCTTGCGCCCCGGGGTCGAGGTCGTCGAGGAGATCCCCGATCCGCGAGACGCCCTCCGCCACGCGGAGTCCGTCCGGTCCCGGGCGGCGCTCGAAGCCGCCGTCGTAGCCGGCCGCGAGACGGCGGTGTCCGCCTACCTGCTCGCCGAGGCCGCCGGCTTCGCGCTCGGGCCGCTGGCCGCCGCTCGCACCCTCGCCCCTCGCGCGGTCGCCGCCCTGGGTCGCCGGGCCACCCGGCGGGAGTCATCTCGGAGCCGGGCGCAGGCGGTCCTCGACGGTCCCGGCGCCCCCGCCGACGACGTCCAGGCCGACCACGTCGAGGCGGCGCTGCGCACGATGGGGCTCACCTCCGGATTCGCCCCGTTGGTCGTGCTCTGCGGGCACGGGAGCACCACGACCAACAACCCCTACGCGAGTGCCCTGGACTGCGGCGCCTGCGGCGCCGCCCGCGGCGCGCGCAGCGCGCGGCTGGCCGCGGCGATGGCCAACCGGCCCGCGGTACGCCACCTGCTCGCCGAACGGGGCATCGAGGTGCCCGCCGACACCGTCTTCGTCGCCGCGGAGCACGACACCGCCACCGACACCGTCACCGTGTTCGACGACCCCGCCGTGCCCCCCGGTCACCTCCGCCTGGTCGAGGAGCTCCGCGGGGACCTCGGCCGGGCCGGGGTCGGACTCGCGACAGAGCGCACCCGGGACCTCCCCGGCGCCGCCCGGCGCGCCGGCCCCGACCATGTCGCGACCCGCTCGGCTGACTGGGCCCAGCTCCAGCCGGAGTGGGGCCTGGCCCGCAATGCCGCCCTCCTCGTCGCCCCCCGGCGCCGGAGCGCCGGCGTGGACCTCGACCGGCGCTGCTTCTTGCACTCCTACGAGCCCGACGGCGACCCCGGCGGGGAGGCGCTCGAGGCGATCCTGGCCGGTCCGGGGGTCGTCGCCCAGTGGATCTCCGCCCACTACTACTTCTCGACCGTCGACCCCGAGCGCCTCGGGGCCGGCGACAAGGCGGCGCTCAACGTGGTCGCGGGGATCGGGGTGACCCGGGGTGACGGCGAAGACCTCTGCGTCGGGCTTCCTCGCCAGGCGGTGTTCGACCGCGACCGGCCGTACCACGAGCCGATGCGCCTCCTGGTGGCGGTGGACTCCCCGACCGAGCGCGTCGAGGCGCTCCTCGCCCGCAACCGGGTGCTCGCCGAGCTCGCCGACGGGGAGTGGATGTCGCTCTACGCCCGGCACCACCGCCGTTGGTGGCGGCGGGAACCTGCCGGGGCGTGGCACCCCTGGAAGCCCGCCGGCGCTGCGCGGTCGTAGGCCACCGCCCTCCGGGGCTCCCGCCGGGGGGCGGCAAGGGACGCTACGACCCGTAGGATCCGGGGCGTGAGAGCGTGGGGGAAGTGACCGTGGAGCACGCAGCGCTCGTCCGGCTCCACCCCGACGACCCGGTCGGCATCGCCCGCGAGCCGCTGCCCGCCGGCACACCGGCCGGGCCGGCGGGCGGGCCGGTAGTCACCGTCGCCGAGGAGGTCCCCGCCGGCCACAAGGTCGCCTTGGTGGAGCTTCCCGCCGGAGCGGTGGTCTGCAAGTACGGCCAGCCCATCGGCGTGACGACCGCCGCGGTCCGGGCCGGCGAGCACGTCCACACCCACAACCTGGCGTCGCTCACTACGCTGCCGGCGGGCAGCCGGCCGGCCCGGTCCCCAGCTGCTCCCCCGGTGCCGGCCGGGTCGGCAGACGCAGCCGGCTTCGCCGGCATCGTCCGCCCCGACGGTCGGGT
This sequence comes from Actinomycetes bacterium, assembly GCA_021846485.1. GTDB lineage: Bacteria > Actinomycetota > Acidimicrobiia > Acidimicrobiales > Palsa-688 > JAKAQB01. Next base: position 18,706 of record JAJZWW010000002.1, on the reverse strand, counting down.
GGGCACGCGCAACTACGTGGTCGTGCTGAGCTCGGTCAACTGCTCGGCGACCGCCGTCCGACGGATCACCGCTGCCTTCGAGAGCCCCGGGGCGTTGGACCCGAGCCGGGTGGACGGGGTGCTCGCCCTCACCCATCGCGGGGGGTGCGGCACAGCCGCCGCCGGAGAGGGCCTGGCCGTGCTACGCCGGACGCTCGCCGGCTACGCCCGCCACCCCAACGTGGCCGGGGTGGTCGTCCTCGGCCTCGGCTGCGAGGTCAACCAGGTCGACGACCTGGTGGAGGAGATCGGGCTGCCGGTGGGCACCCCGGTGCGCGCTGCGACCATCCAAGGCGAGGGCGGGACCCGGCGCGCGGTGGAGTGGGGAGTGGACCAGGTGCGGGAGCTGCTCGATCGCCTGCCGGTCACCGAGCGCCGACCGGTGCCGGCCGCCGAGCTCGTGCTGGGCCTCGAGTGCGGCGGCTCCGACGCCTGGTCGGGGGTGACCGCCAATCCGGTGCTCGGAGTGGCCAGCGACCTGCTGGTCGCCGCCGGCGGCACCGCCGTGCTCGGCGAGACCCCCGAGGTCCACGGCGCCGAGCACCTCCTCACGGCACGAGCGGTGTCGCCGGAGGTCGCCCGCCGTCTCGAGCAACGCCTCGCCTGGTGGGACGCGTACGCCAGCGCCAACGGGACCACCCTCGACGCCAACCCCTCCCCGGGCAACCGGGCAGGCGGGATCACCACCATCGAGGAGAAGTCGCTCGGGGCGGTCGCCAAGGCTGGCCGCAGCCCGCTCACCGACGTCGTCGGCTACGCAGAGCCGGTCCGCTCCCGCGGCCTGGTGTTCATGGACACCCCCGGGTACGACCCGGTGTCGGTGACCGGGATGGTCGCCGGTGGCGCCACGGTGGTGTGCTTCACCACCGGGCGGGGATCGGTGTTCGGCTGCAAGCCGGTGCCGAGCCTGAAGCTGGCGACCACCTCGGAGCTCTACGCCCGCATGCCCGACGACATGGACGTCGACTGCGGGCGGGTGCTCGACGGCGTGCCGGTGGACGAGCTCGGCGCCGAGCTGTTCGGGCGCATCCTGACGGTGGCGTCGGGGGAGCGGACCCGCAGCGAGGAGCTCGGATTCGGCGACGAGGAGCTCACCCCCTGGCAGCTCGGGGCCGTGCTGTGAGGACCCGGGCCCGCAGGACGTGACCCGCCTGTCGCTGGCGGCGCTGCCCACCCTGCCTGCCGCCGCCCGTCCCCGAGTCGATCCCGCGCGCCTCGGGGTGGGCATCGTCCACCTTGGGCTGGGAGCGTTCCACCGGGCCCACCAGGCGGTGCTGACCGAGGACGCCGTCGCCGTCGCCGGTGGCGACTGGGGGATCTGCGGGATCACCCAGCGCAGCGGGACGGTGAGCCGCCGGCTCACCCCGCAAGACGGCCTCTACACCCTGCTGGAGCGGGGCGACGGCGGCTGCGACGTGAGGGTCGTCGGGGCCCTCCGTGAGGTCCTCGACGGCCGCGCCGACCCGGCAACCGTGGTCGAGCGCATCGCCACCCCAGAGGTGAACGTCGTCACCCTCACGGTCACCGAGAAGGGCTACCGCCACGACATCAGCACCGGCCGGCTCCGCTCCGACGATCCCGAGCTGGCAGCCGACCTGGCGGGGCGGCCGCCGCGCACGACCGTCGGGCAGCTGACCGCCGGCCTCCGGGCCCGCCGGCGGGCCGGTGCGGGACCGGTGACGGTCGTGTGCTGCGACAACCTGGCCGACAACGGCGCCACGGTCGGGCGCCTGGTGCGGGACTTCGCCGAGCGGTCCGCTGAGCGCGACGACCTGCTGGCCTGGCTGGACGACCAGGTGCGCTTCCCCTCGACGATGGTCGACCGGATAGTTCCGGCGGCGACCGCAGCCGACCGGGCCGAGGTCGCGGCGCGCCTGGGCCTCACCGACGAGGGCACCGTCGTAGCCGAGCGCTTCTGCCACTGGGTGGTCGAGGACGACTTCGCCGGACCCCGACCGGCGTGGGAGCACGCCGGGGTGGTCCTGACCGACGACGCCCGGCCGTGGGAGCGGGCCAAGGTGCGCCTGCTCAACGCCAGCCACTCGACGATCGCCTACCTCGGGCAGCTGGCCGGCTGGCAGCTCGTGTCGGAGTGCGTCCGCCGACCGGCCGTCGCCGCGGTCGTGCGCGCGCTGATGGCTGACGACGTGGTCCCGACCCTCCTGCCTCCCCCTCCGGGCCTCGATCTCGGCGCGTACCAGGAGCAGCTGATGGAGCGCTTCGCCAACCGGGCTCTCCCCCACCGCACGGCCCAGGTCGCCATGGACGGCAGCCAGAAGCTTCCCCAGCGGCTCCTCGGCACCATCGCCGACCGCCGCCGCCAGGGCGCGGAGCCGCTGCCAGCACTCCTCTGCCTGGCCGCGTGGATGCGCTTCGTCGCCGACCGGCGCGACGACTCGGGCCGGCCGCTGACCGTCGACGACCCCCTCGCCGAGGAGATCGCCGCCCGGGTCACCAGCACCCGTACGACGTCAGAGGTCGTCGACTCACTGCTCGGGATGCCCTCGGTGTTCGACCCGGAGCTGGCGGCCGACACGGTGGTGCGGGACCGCCTGGCCGAGTTGCTCGGACGCCTCCGGCTCGACGGCGCAGAAGCCACCGCCGACCACGTCGCTTCGGCGTGAGCTGAGATCCCCAGGGGGCAGCTGGCGCCGGACGGCGCTACCGTGGGTCTCGCCTCGTACCCCGAGCATCGGAGGTGATGATCGTGGCCGCCCCTTCCCCTCCCCACCCCGGCCCGTCCGACCGGTTCAGCTTCGGTCTGTGGACCGTGAGCTGGCAGGCCCGTGACACTTTCGGGGACGCAACCCGCGCACCTCTCGATCCGGTCCGGGCGGTGCACCGGCTGGCCGAGCTCGGCGCGTGGGGGATCACCTTCCACGACGACGACCTGGTCCCGCCGGGGTCGACCCCGGCAGCACGGGACGCGGCGATCGCCCGTTTCCGGGAGGCGCTGGAGGAGACGGGGATGGTGGTCCCGATGATGACCACCAACCTGTTCACCCACCCGGTGTTCAAAGACGGCGGTTTCACGAGCAACGACCGGGCCGTGCGGCGCTACGCCGTGCGCAAGGTGATGCGCAACCTGGAGCTGGCGGCCGAGCTGGGCGCGACGACCTACGTGTTCTGGGGCGGGCGGGAAGGCTCGGAGTTCGAGGGGGCCAAGGACGTCCGGGCTGCCCTGGACCGCTACCGGGAGGCGATCGACACCCTCGCAGGGTGGGTGCGCGACCGGGGCTGGCCGATCCGCTTCGCCCTCGAGCCCAAGCCCAACGAGCCCCGGGGCGACATCCTCCTGCCAACCGTCGGCCACGCCCTGGCGTTCATCGCCGGCCTCGAGCACGCCGACATGGTGGGGGTCAACCCCGAGGTGGGGCACGAGCAGATGGCCGGGCTCAACTACGCCCACGGCGTCGCCCAGGCGCTTTGGGCCGGGAAGCTGTTCCACCTCGACCTCAACGGGCAGCGGTCGATCAAGTTCGACCAGGACCTGGTCTTCGGCCACGGGGACCTGGTCAACGCCTTCTTCCTGGTGGACCTGCTCGAGCACGGCGCCCCCGGTGGCGGCCCGGCCTACGACGGACCGCGGCACTTCGACTACAAGCCGTCACGCACCGAGGACGACGGCGGCGTGTGGGACTCGGCGGCGGCCAACATGCGCACCTACCTGCTGCTCGCCCAGCGGGCGGCGAGCTACCGCGCCGACCCGGAGGTCGCCGAGGCGCTGGAGGTGTCGGGGGTCACCACCCTCACCACCCCGACCCTCGACCCCGGCGAGACGGCCGAGGGCCTGCGCGCCGACCGGGGGGCCTGGGAGGACTTCGACGCCGACAAGCTGGGCGAGCGGGGCTACGGGTTCGTGCGCCTCAACCAGCTGGCCCTCGAGCACCTGATGGGTGCCCGGTAGGGCCCGATGGCGCTGGTCGCCGGGGTCGACTCGTCCACCACCGCTTGCAAGGTGGTCGTACGCGACGCCGACACCGGCGAGGCGGTGCGCACCGGGCGGTCCGCCCACCCCCCTGGTTCGGAGGTCCCACCGGAGGCGTGGTGGGCGGCGCTCCAGGAGGCCGCGTCCGATGCCGGCGGTCTCGATGACGTGGCAGCCATCGCCGTCGCCGGCCAGCAGCACGGGATGGTGTGCCTCGACGGCTCCGGCGAGGTGGTGCGCGACGCGCTGCTGTGGCACGACACCCGCTCCGCTGCCGCGGCCGCCGACCTGGTGGCCGAGCTACCAGGGGGTGCGGCGGCGTGGGCGGAGGCGGTCGGGTCGGTGCCGGTGGCGTCGTTCACGGTCACCAAGCTGCGGTGGCTGGCGGAGCACGAGCCAGCGAACGCCGCGGCGACGGCAGCGGTGTGCCTGCCCCACGACTGGCTGACCTGGCGGCTACAAGGGGCGGCGGCGGCGCTCACCACTGACCGCAGCGACGCCAGCGGCACGGGGTACTGGTCACCGGTGACGGGGGCGTGGCGCCCCGACCTGCTCGGGTTGGCCATGGGCCGGGCGCCGGGGCTGCCCCGGGTGGCCGCCCCCGCAGAGGTCGTCGGGGAGAGCCCGGGCGGGGCTCTCGTCGCCCCCGGCGCCGGCGACAACGCCGCATCCGCGCTCGGGCTCGGTGCCGCCGCCGGTGACGTGGTCGTCTCCATCGGCACCTCGGGCGTGGTGACCGCGGTGAACGCCTCCCCGACCGCCGACCCCTCCGGGGCGGTAGCCGGCTTCGCCGACGCGACGGGCGCGTTCCTGCCGCTGGTGTGCACCCTCAACGGGGCTGGGGTGCTTCAGGCGGCCTGCCGCCTGCTCGGGGTGTCCGCCTCCCGCCTCGCCGAGCTCGCACTCTCCTCCCCGCCGGGGGCGGAGGGACTGGTGCTCGTCCCCTACCTGGTCGGGGAGCGCACCCCCAACCGGCCCGACGCCACCGGCGCCCTCCACGGACTCACCGACACCAACCTGGTGGCCGCCAACGTCGCCCGGGCCGCCGTCGAGGGGCTCTTGTGCGGCCTCGCCGACGGGCTGGACCAGCTGCGCCGCAGCGGCGTCGAGGCGCGCCGGGCGCTGCTCGTCGGGGGCGGCGCGCGCAACCCGGCGGTGGTCACCCTCGCCCCCGCGATCCTCGGGCTACCCGTGGTGGTGCCCACCGAGGGGGAGCACGTGGCCGACGGCGCCGCCCTCCAGGCGGCGTGGGCGCGCGCCGGCGGGGACCGGCCGCCAACCTGGGAGGCGTCGCCGGCCACCGTGCGCGAGGCCGAGCCCGACCCCGCGGTGCGGGAGCGCTACGCCGCCGTCCGGGACCTGACCGCTGACCGACCGGGAGCCGGCCTCAGCCGTCCTGGCGCGCCGCGCGCCCGGACATGATCTCCTGGCGGTACTCCGAGACCATGTAGCTGGTGAGCTCCTCCAAGGAGGTGTCCCCCACCGGCTTGTCGAAGCTCACGACGCCCTGGTGGATGACGTTGACCCGGTCGCACAGCTCGAAAATGTGGGCGTAGTTGTGGTCGATCACGATGATCGACACGCCGCGGTTCTTCGACAGGTCGCGGACCAAGTCGATGATCAGTGCCGACTCCTTGGCGCCCATCGCCGACAGCGGTTCGTCGAGCAGCAGGATCTTGACGTCGGAGCGGGTCGCCCGGGCGACGGCGATCGCCTGGCGCTGACCGCCGGAGAGTCGCTCGACGGGGGCGTCGACCGAGGGGACGTTCACCTTGATGTCGCCGAGGTACTGACGGGCGAGCCTGCGCATCTTGTTGTCGGACAGGAACCCGAGCCGGCCACCGGCGACGATCTCCCGCTTGAGGAACAGGTTCTTGTAGACCGGGAGCTGCGGGACCAGGGCGAGATCCTGGTAGACCGTCTCGATTCCCACGGCCCGGGAGTCGCTGACCGAGCGGAAGTGCACCTCCTGGCCCTCGACGAACATCTTGCCGGCGTCGGGCCGCTGGTAGCCGCAGAGGATCTTCACGAAGGTGGTCTTGCCCGCCCCGTTGTCCCCGACCAGGCCGAGCACCTCCCCGCGGCGGAGGTGCATGTCCACTCCCCGCAGCGCGACGACCGGCCCGAAGTGCTTGGTGATGCCCTCGGTCCGGAGGATCTCCTCGCCCGCGACGGAGCGGTCGTGGCGGGCGGCGTGGAGGTCGGTGGTGGTCACGACGGCAGCTTCCTCTTCTCGGCGAACCTGGCGAGCTGGACGTTGGCGATCATCGCCCCGAGGATGGCCGCTCCGAGGATCAGCACGAAGGCGTTGGCGCTGATGCCGACGATGGTGAGCCCGACGAACAGCACGCCGAGGACCACGGCGCCGACGAACGCGCCGATCACCGTGCCGCTGCCTCCGGTCAGGGCGGTTCCGCCGATGACCGCGGCCGCGATGGCGTAGAACATCTCCTGGGTCCCGGGGTTGCCCGGGTCGAGCACGGTGATGCGGGTGGCGTCGACGATCCCAATGAGCCCCGACAGCGCCGAGCAGATCACGAAGCACCAGATCTTCACCCGGTTCACCGGCACGCCGGCCTCGGAGGCGCCGACCAGGTTGCCCCCGGCGGCGACAGTGTGCATGCCGAAGCGGGTCCGGTTGAGCACGACGTACATGATGGCCACCAACACCACCGACCAGATGATCTCCGACCACCCGTAGCCGCCGAAGACGTTGGAGAGCGTGCCGACGGTCGGCATGGTGAGCTGCGCGGCGTTGGAGGTGACCAGCATGATCCCGTCCAGGGCGAACAGCATGCCGAGGGTCGTGATGAACGACGGCACGTTGAGGCTGGTGGTGATGATCCCGTTCAGCGCCCCCACCACGCCGGCGACCACCACTGCGACGACGATCGAGGCCAGCATCGGCAGACCCAGGTCCTGGTTCGCGTAGTACACGACGAAGGGCATGAACACGAACACGGTCCCGGCGGACAGGTCGACCTCGGCGCACACGAGCAGCATCACCTCGCCGGCCCCGATCACCGCGACCGGCCCCACGAACTGCGAGAGGTTCTGCAGGTCGGCGACGGTGAGGAAGTTGGCCGAGGCGACGGTGAAGTAGACGAAGAGCGCGATGGCGACGACCAGGATCGCCGCCTCGCGCCGCTCGACCAGCACGCGCCAGCCAATGCCACTCCTCCCAGCCGTACGGGCGGAGGGGGTCGCGTAGGTGTCTCCGCCGGCATGGGGAAGGATGGCCTGGCTCATTGCAGCGCTACCTCCGGGATCTTCGAGGGAACCGACAGGACCTTCTCGGCGGTGGTGCTGCCCTCGTACCGGGAGGGGACGTTGAGGTAGCTGTCGACGTTGGTGGAGGTGATGAAGTTGAGGCCGGTGTCGGTGTTGCACGGCCGCATCAAGCCTCCCGACAGCTGGTAGAAGAAGAGCTGCACGATCGGGATGAAGCCCTGGAGGTACGCCTGCTGGTCGATGGAGAAGTCCAGCGATCCGTTCTTCACGGCCTTCAGCTCCGGGACGGCGACGTCCCACCCCGACCCGTGCACCTTGCCCTTCAGGTTGTACTTGGTGATCGTCTCGGCGACCGCCTCGCCGGAGCCGTCGTCGACCGCGTAGAGGAACTTGACGTCCTTGTGCCCGAGGTACCAGCTGGGCACCGTCGAGAACTCCTGGGAGAGCTGGGCGCCGGTGGCCACCTCGACCAGGTTGACCCCGGCCGGCTCCAGCACGGACTTCGCCCCGTCCATGCGGGGCTGGATGTTGGCGGTGCCCGGGGTGGCGATCATCCCGCCGACCAGGTCGCCCTTGGAGACGTAGCTGAGGATCTTGTGGCCGGCCAGCACTCCGGCCTGGAACAGGTTCTGGCCGATGTAGGCCATCTGGTTGTTCTTGGAGTTGGCCGGCGGGTTGGCGTTGTAGGCCACGACCGGGATGCCCTCGGTGAGGGCGTCGTCGGTGGGCTTGATGAAGGCAGTGGGGTCGATCACCGGCACCCCGATGCCGTGGACCTTGTCGGCGATGGCGGTGTTCATGGCCGAGACCATGTGCGGCACGATCGAGTTCGCCGAACCGGTCCAGGTGTAGCTGACCCCGAGGAGGGCGCAGGCGTCCTGGGCGCCGTAGCGGGTCGGCACGAAGAACGGGTTGGTCGTCACGTGGTTGATCAGGGCGAAGGTCCAGTTGGGATGCTTGCCGAACGGGTCCTTGCCGTTGGGCCCGAAGCTGGAGGCGTTGGCGGTCCCCGGCGACGAGGTCCCGCAGGCCTCGAGCACGGTGCTGAGTGCCGGGACGGCCAGGGCGGCGGCCCCGGCTCGCTTGAGGAACCGGCGGCGGGACAGCTCCCGCTCGCGCGGGTCGACTTCTTTCACTTCGTAGGACATGCTGAGGATTCCCCCATTCTGGTTGGAACGTTGATGCCTTGCTCTCCGGCGGGGCCGTGCGGTCCGCGGAGCGGGCCGGGGCCGGGATGGTGCCGCCGGCAGATTGCTACCACTCGTTGCTACTACTCGCAGGTGAGGGGGTGCGGCGGCGCGGTCCTCGGCGCTCGTCCCACCCGCATCTTTGCTCCTGTGATGGCTGGAGGCTTTCCAGGACCAGGACCGCGACCCCCCTCCTCTCCTCCGGGAACCCCCGGTTCAGCTCCGACGTTAGACGTTCCGGCTCCTTCGGGCGCAGCAGCCCTCCGGGCTCGCCGTGGCTTCCGCCGCCCCGCCCCGGGGGGCCGGGCTCCTGGCGCTGGCGGTTCATCCCACCGGCTCCCATGCCCGGCTCAGCGCCGACCGCTCCATGGCGTCGAGTGCCCGGGCGGCGGCCAGCGCCTCGGGCAACCCCGGGGTGCACTTCTCGGCGGACACGACGGCCCGCACCAGCCGCGCCGCCTCCACGACCTTCAGGTCGTCGAAGCCCATGGCGATCGCCGGTCCCGGCTGGAAGCGCCCGTACTCCCCGTGACCGGGTCGGGCGAGCACCCGCCGGTAGCCGGCGTCGCCGGGCGTGTCGGCCCGGTAGAGCCCCATCTCGTTCATCCGCTCGAAGTCCCAGCGCAGCGACCCGGCGCTACCGTAGACCTCGAAGCCGAGAGAGCAGTGGGGCCCGACCACTGCCCGGCCGACCTCCAGGAACCCGGAGGCGCCGCCAGTGAAGCGCACCAGCGCGCGGGCGCTGTCCTCGTTCTCGACGGGGCCGGTGGGCACGTCGTCGCCGGGCGGCTCGACCGGCGAGTCGAGCGTGCTGAAGTGCTCGTCTCCCGCCGTGGGCAGTGGGCGGCGAGGGACCACCACATCGGTCGACGCCACCACCTCCTGGAGCGGCCCGACCAGGGTGGCGGCCAGGTCGACGACGTGGCACATCAGGTCGCCCAGGGCACCCGAACCTGCCCCGGCGCGCGAGAAACGCCAGTTGAGCGGCCCCCACGGGTTGCTCGCGTAGTCACCGAGGAACCACCCGCGGAACCCGGTCAGCCGGCCGATGGTCCCGCGGGCGATCAGCGCGACTGCGTGCTCCACGAGCGGGACGTTGCGGTAGTTGAAGCCGACGGCCGAGATCGTGGCGGCGCGCGCCGCAGCCCCGGCGACCTCCGCGGTCTCCGCCACTCCCCGGCCGACCGGCTTCTCCACCCACAGGGCCTTGCCCGCGTGGATGACCGCCAGGGACATCTCCCGGTGGAAGGCGTTGGGGGCAGTGACCGAGACCAGGTCCACTCGGGGGTCCTCCACGACCGCCCGCCAGTCCTGTTCGGCTCGCTCGTAGCCGAGCTCCTCGACGGCGCGACGTCGCCCCCCCGGGCTGGGGTCCGCGGCGACGACGAAGTCGCAGCCGGTGGCCAGATCGGGGTAGTGGTCGGGGAGGCGCCGGAGCGAGCGGGTGTGCAGCGACCCCATCCAGCCGACCCCGAGCAGGCCGATCCCGAGTCGCCGGCTCACGCGGGCACCTGCACCTCGGCGAGGCCGACCGGCCGGTGCTCGGCGACCGACCGCTCGCAGGCGACCGCCGCCTCCATCGCCCGAGCCGCTTCCTCGGGCGGGCAGGGGTTGGTCCCCCGGCCGAGGACCAGGTCCACGAAGGCGCTGGTCTCCGCCTCGAAGGCTGCGGCAAAGCGGTCCAGGAAACCCTCGTAGGGCCGCTCCGGCACGCCAGGTCCCCCCGCTTCGAGCGAACGCAGCGGCGTCCGGGGGGATGCGCCCGCCGCCACGGAGTCCTCGGTGCCGAACATCTCGACCCGGAAGTCGTAGCCCAGAGGGTCGTGGCGCGCCCCGGTGACCGTCACCACCAGACCGTCGTCCATCGTTGCGAGGACCGTCGCGACGTCGAAGTCGTCGTGGCGGGCGAAGCGGGGGTGGGCGCGAACCGAAGCCCGCGCATCGACCTCGACGATCTCCCGCCCGGTGAGGAACCGGGCGGCGTCGAAGTCGTGCACGTGGAGGTCGCGGAAGATCCCGCCGGAGCCGGGGATGTACTCCTCGGGCGTGACGTCGCGGTCGTGGGAGGTCATGTGCACGTGGTAGAGAGTCCCGAGGGCGCCCGTAGCCACCAGGCGAGCCGCCTCGACGTAGGCCGGGTCGAACCGACGCTGGAAGCCGACCTGCACCTCCACCCCGGCGCTTCGAGCGGCGGCGACCACCTCACGGGTGCCCGCCAGGTCGACGGCGAGTGGCTTCTCGGTGAGGATGGGCACGCCGAGGCGAAGCGCCGCGAGCAGGTGCTCGGCGTGGCTCGCAGTGGCCAGGCTCACCACGACCGCGTCGGGGCGGACCTCCAGGGCCGCGCCGAGGGGTACGCAGCGACCGCCGACGCTGTCGGCCACTGCCCGGGCACTGGGCTCGTTGCGGCTGGCCACCACCACGGACTCGACGGCGCCGTGCCGTGCCAACAACTCCGCCCGACGTCGGCCCATGCGGCCGGCACCGACCACGACGACCTTCATGACCGCCTCGGGGCACCCTCGTGCCTTCCCCTCACCATCCCCCCCTATTCAGGCACATGCGACTTCAGGTAAGCTCATTATGTCAGCCTGACTCACTTACGGTCGGACTCGGTCTACGCGACCGGGCTTCGTCGTGTCAAGGCTCCCCGTGGAGACGACCTCTTGCCGCCTGTCCCAGACGAGAGGTTCTTCGGGGCAGAACTGCCACCTCGGGAGGACATGACGTCATGACAACATCAAGAGGCTCCGGAGAGCAAGGGGCCCCCGTCCGCATTGCTCTCCTTGGCGCGGGCCGCATCGGCGCCCTCCACGCCGGCAACCTCCGGGCCGACCCGGACGCCCTCGTCGTCGGGGTCGCCGACCCGGACCTGGCGGCGGCCGAACGCCTCGCCGGGGTGCTCGGCACCGGCGCGTGGCCGCGCTGGCAGGACCTGGTCCGACGCGAGGACCTCGACGCGGTGATGATCTGCTCGGCCTCGTCGGCTCACGCCGAACAGGTCGTGGCTGCGGCAGCCGCCGGGCACCACGTCTTCTGCGAGAAGCCGCTCGCCCCCGACCTTCAGGGGGTGGATGCCGCCATCGGTGCCGCCGAGCGGGCCGGCGTGGTCCTGCACGTCGGCTTCAACCGGAGGTTCGACCCGGCCTTCGGGGAGCTCGCCGAGACGGTGGCGTCGGGAGGTGTCGGCCACCTCCTCCAGCTGCGGATCACCTCCCGCGACCCGGATCCGCCCCCGGTCGGCTACCCCCGTGGACCGGGCGGGCTGTTCTCCGACATGGCCATCCACGACTTCGACACTGCCCGCTTCGTCAGCGGGGAGGAGGTCGTGGCGGTGTCGGCCAGCGGTTCGAGCCTGGTCGATCCGCTGGCTGCCGAGGCGGGCGACGTGGACGTGGCCACCATCACCCTGCGCTTCGCCTCGGGGGCCATCGGCGTGATCGAGTGCTGCCGGCTGTCCACCTACGGCTACGACCAGCGGGTCGAGGTCCACGGCACCGAGGCGACAGCTTGGTCGACCAATCCCCTGCCGTCGGTCAACGTCCTCGCCGACGGGCGCGGAGCGGTGACCGCCCCGTTGTACCGGTTCTTCCCGGAGCGGTACGAGAGCGCCTACCCAGCGGAGCTCCGGGCGTTCCTGCGCGCCTGTCGGGGTGAGACCGGCGCGGTCGCTCCGGGAGGTCGCGACGCGCGCTGCGCCCTCGTGCTGGCACTCACGGCCCAGCGTTCCCTCGCCGAGGGCCGGACGGTCGCCGTCGACGAGATCGCCAGCGCGTCGGCGGCCCTCGCCGGCGCCACCTACGCCGCTGCGCCCGGCACCGGGGCCTCCTCGCCGAGGATCCGGATCGGCAACGCGCCGACCTCATGGGGCATCGAGAAGCCGTCGGACCCGTCCTACCCGAGTTGGAGCCGGGTGCTCGACGAGGTCGCCGAGGCGGGCTACGAGGGAGTCGAGCTGGGCCCGCTCGGCTTCTTCCCCACCGATCCCTCGACACTGCGTTCGGAGCTGGCACGCCGCCACCTGGCACTCTCCGCCGGCGTGGTGATGGAGGTGCTCCACGACCCCGAGACCGCCGACGGAGTCGTCCAGAAGGCTAGGGACATCTGCGCCCTGCTGGAGCCTCTCGGGGCCGGGCGCCTCGTGGTCATCGCCGGTTGGACGCCGGCCCGGGCCAAGACGGCCGGCCGGCCCGCGGCAGCCCAGCGACTCGACGAGACCGCCTGGAGGCGGCTCATCGACACGACCCGGCGAGTCGCCGAGGTGGCCTCCGGGACAGGGATGGTTACCGCCTTCCACCCCCACGCAGGCACCGACGTCGAGTTCGCCGACGAGATCGAGCGCCTGCTCGGGGACACCGATCCGGCCCGGGTGTCGCTGTGCGTCGACACCGGCCACTCGCTCTACGCCGGAGTCGACCCGGTCGGGATCCTCACCGACCATGCCGACCGGATCGCCCACGTCCACTTCAAGGACGTCGACCCCGCCGTTCTCGACCGGATCGAGAAGGAGGAGCTGTCGTTCTGGGACGCCTACCGGCAGGGCATCTTCTGTCCGCTCGGCCGGGGCGCGGTCGACTTCGAACAGGTTGCAGCGACCCTGGAGCGCATCGGCTACGAGGGATGGGGCACTGTCGAGCAGGACGCCAGCCCGACGGGGGAGTCGGTCCCGCTCGACGATGCCCGAGCCAGCCTAGCCCACCTGCGCTCCGTCGGCCTCGCCCGGTGAGACCATCGACACCCAGAGGACGGCGATCGCTCAGTGCAGGCCGAGGGTGACACGAAACGAGTACCGGTCGGCGAGGTAGGCATGGCGCCCCCGTTCGATGGTCCGACCCTCGTGGTCGTAGGCCATGCGCTCCATCGTCAGCAGCGTGGTGGTCCGCGACACCCCGAGCAGGCGGGCTTCCCGGGGGTCGGCCCGGCGGGCTCCGATGACCTGCTCGGCGGAGTGGAACACCGCTCCACGGTGGCGAAGCAGACCGTAGAGGCCCTGGTCGGAGAGCGCCGCCTCGAGGTCCAAGTCCTGGACCCAGCTGGCGTCCAGCTCGTTGTGCATGAGGGCGAGCGGGCGACCTCCCGCCGAACGGAGCCGATCGACGCGGATGACCGACGATCCCGGCTCGAGTCCGAGGGCCGCCGCGGTGACTTCGTCCGCCGCGAGCTGGTCGATCGCGAGGACCGTCGTCGACGGCCGGCGACCAGCAGTCACCAAGTCGTCGTACAGGCTGGTGAGGGCGAGCGGGCGCTGGATCGGGCGGGCAGCCACCACCGAGCCCATGCCCCGGCGACGGACGACCAGCCCTTCTTGTACGAGAGTCTGGATCGCCTGGCGCACCGTCGGCCGGCTCACTCCCAGCCGACCGCAGAGCTCGAGCTCGTTGTCCAGGCGGTCACCGGGGAGCAGCCGGCCATCTGCCACGGCGGCGCGCAGGTTCTCGGCGATCTGGAAGTACAACGGCACGGGGCTCGAACGGTCGATCGGGCCGCCGTCGACACGATCCCTCGCGGTGGTGGGGACCGGTCGTGCCGCCACGCCCGCAGGTTAGCCTACGGCTGCGACCGGAGAGCCCAGCTGCCGCCGTCAGCCGAGACCTGGTGTAATGACATTACAGCATATTGACATCATTGGCTCGGGTGGGATAACGTTGCCGATCCAGAGCTCGCGGCTCCGGGGGCCCAGATGACCGACGACCTTGCCCACCCCAACGAGCGCACAGAGACCTTCGACGTCCTCACCATGGGGCGCATGGGGGTGGACCTGTACCCGCTCGAACCGGACGTCGCCCTCGAGGACGTGACCACCTTCGGCCGGTTCCTCGGTGGCACGGCCGCAAATGTGGCCGTAGCCGCCGCCCGCCACGGCCGGCGCAGCGGCGTCATCAGCCGCACCGGTGCCGACCCGTTCGGACGGTTCATCCACCGGGCACTGCGCGAGCTGGGCGTCGACGACCGTTTCGTCACGCCGGTTCCGGATCTGCCGACGCCGATCACCTTTTGCGAGATGCGCCCTCCCGACTCGTTCCCGCTGTGGTTCTACCGTTGGCCCAAGGCGCCGGACACCGAGATCCGGGCGGAGGAGCTCGACGACGCGGCCATCCGATCTGCCCGGGTGTTGTGGACCACCCTCAGCGGGCTCAGCCAGGAGCCGAGCCGTTCGGCCCAGCTGCACGCCTGGCGGGTCCGGGAGCGCTCCCCGCTCACCATCTTCGACCTCGACTACCGGCCCACGTTCTGGTCCTCGCCCGATGACGCCACCCGGCAGGCGCGCGCCGCCCTGGAGTGGGTGGACTCCGCCGTCGGCAACCTGGAGGAGGCATTCGTCGCTACCGGCGAGCACGACGGGCTCCGGGCGGCGCGCGCCCTGCTGGAGCGGGGCGTGCACCTGGCGGTCATCAAGCGTGGCCCGGGGGGGGTCCTGGCGGTCACCGAGGACGAGGTCGTCGACGTCCCGCCGTTCGAGGTGGAGGTCGTCAACGGGCTGGGTGCCGGAGACGGCTTCGGCGGGGCGCTGTGCCACGGCCTGCTCGCTGGGTGGCCCCTCGAGCGGGTCATGCGGTTCGCGAACGCCGCCGGAGCCCTGGTCGCCTCCCGCGTCGAGTGCTCTACGGCGATGCCCACGACCGCAGAGGTCGAGGAGGCGATCATGGGAGGCACGCACCGTGCAACGGTTTGACCTCCGCGACCTGCGCGAGGCGCGGGCGCGCCACCCCGAGCTCGTTGTCGAGGCGGCTGGCCGGCGGACCCGGCGCCCGCTGCTCGGGTGCGACGGACGGCTGCTGGTCCTCGCCGCCGACCACCCGGCAAGAGGAGCGCTCGGCGTCGGCGCCGACACCTCGGCGATGGCCGACCGCGGCGAGCTGCTCCGCCGCCTCGCGCTCTGCCTGGGGTGCCCCGGGGTCGACGGCGTCCTCGGCACTCCCGACATCCTCGAGGACCTGCTGCTGCTCGGAGCGCTCGACGACAAGGTCGTCTTCGTCAGCATGAACCGCGGCGGCCTGCACGGCGCCTCGTTCGAGCTGGACGACCGCTTCACCGCGGCGAACGCCGAGACGATCGCCGCCATGGGCTTCGACGGAGGCAAGATGCTCTGCCGGATCGACCTCACCGACCGGGGGTCGCTCGACACCCTCGAGGCCTGCGGCCGGGCTGTGACCGAGCTCGCCGGGCGTGGTCTCGTCGCCATGATCGAGCCGTTCATGTCCCGCGTCGAAGGCGGACGAGTCCGCAACGTGCTCAGCACCGAGGCGGTCGTGAGGTCGGTGGCCATCGCTGCGGGGCTCGGAGCGACCAGCGCGCGCACCTGGCTCAAGCTGCCGGTCGTCGAGGACATGGAGGCGGTGACGGCGGCGACGACGCTTCCGACCCTCCTCCTCGGGGGCGACCCTGCGACTGCGCCCGCCGACACCCACTCGCGTTGGGAGAAGGCGCTGCGCCTCCCCGGCGTCCGCGGCATGGTCATCGGCCGGGCCCTCCTGTACCCCCCGGACGGCAGCGAGGATGTGGGCGTCGGCGCGCTCGCCGACCTCGTCCACCCGCCCTCGGCGGAGGTCGAGCTCCAGTGAGCGGGCGACTCCACCATCCGGCCGGCACCCTGGCGCGCGGCCCGTTCGAGCTGGACCTGAGCCCCGAGGAAGCCGGTTGGTCCTACTCCTCGCTTCGGGTTGCGCGCCTCGATCCCGGCGGGACGCTCGCGGTCGACACCGGCCCCGACGAGGTGCTGGTGCTGCCCCTCCGCGGTGGAGCGACGGTCGTCTGCGGCAAAGACCGGGCCGAGCTGGTCGGCCGCTCGGGTGTCTTCGCCGGCGCTTGCGACGCGGCCTACGCCCCTCCCCGGTCGACCATCGAGCTCACGAGCCCCGCCGGCGGTCGGTTCGCCCTCGCAGGAGCCCGGGCGTCGGTCGGCCGCCCGTTCCGCTACGTGGCCGCGCCGGCGGTGGAGGTGGAGCTTCGGGGAGCCGGATCGTGCTCCCGCGAGGTGCACAACATCTGCCTGCCCGGCACGCTCGACTGCGAGCGCCTCCTCGTCTGCGAGGTCATCACCCCTGCCGGCAACTTCTCGTCCTACCCGCCCCACAAGCACGACGAAGAGAGGCCCGGGGAGACCGTGCTCGAGGAGATCTACTACTTCGAGGTGGCAGCCGGCCCGGGTGGGCCCGGGCTCGCCTACCAGCGGGTCTACGGCACCCCCGAGCGGCCCATTGACCTCCTCGCCGAAGTCCGCGACCGGGATCTCGTGGTCGTGCCCCACGGCTGGCACGGCCCGTCCATGGCCGCCGCCGGCTACGACCTTTACTACCTGAACGTGATGGCCGGTCCCGGTGAACGCGCCTGGAGGGTGTGCCACGACCCGGCCCACGCCTGGATCCGCGGCACCTGGGGAGCAACCCCCGTCGACTCGAGGCTGCCGCTGCACCGGGACGACCCGGACACCAACCGGTGACCGCTCTCCGCCTGACCGTCGGCCAGGCCACGGTCCGGTTCCTCGCGGCCCAGCGCAGCGAGCGTGACGGCGTCGAGCACCGGCTCGTCGAGGGCTGCTTCGGGATCTTCGGTCACGGCAACGTGGCCGGTCTCGGCCAAGCCCTCCTCGAGGCCGAACTGCTCCGACCGGGCGCTCTCCCGTACCACCAGGCCCGCAACGAGCAGGGTATGGTGCACGCCGCGGCAGCCTTCGCCCGGATGCGCAACCGACTGTCGACCCTCGCGTGCACCAGCTCCATAGGTCCGGGAGCGACCAACATGGTGACCGGGGCCGCCCTGGCCACCATCAACCGCCTCCCGGTGCTGTTGTTGCCCTCCGACACCTTCGCCACCCGGGCCGCCGAGCCAGTCCTCCAGCAGCTCGAGGTACCCGGTGCCGGGGACGTCACGGTCAACGACTGCTTCCGCCCCGTCTCGCGCTACTTCGACCGGGTGAGCCGGCCCGAGCAGCTGCCGGCGGCGCTCCTCGCCGCCATGCGTGTCCTGAGCGATCCAGCGGAGACCGGTGCGGTCACGCTCTGCCTCCCCCAGGACGTCCAGGCGGAGGCCTACGACTGGCCCGAGGCGCTCTTCGCCCCCCGGGTCTGGCACGTCGGCCGCCCGGTGGCCGACCCGGCCGCCCTCGCCCGGGCCATCGACGTGCTCCGATCGGCAAGACGACCGCTGATCGTCGCCGGAGGAGGCGCCATCTACTCCGAAGCAACGTCGGCGCTGGCGGCGCTCGCGGCGGCCACCGGCATCCCGGTGGCCGAAACCCAAGCGGGCAAGGGCTCGCTCTCCTTCGACCACGCCCAGTCCGTCGGTGCGGTGGGGGCGACGGGCACCACCGCAGCCAACGACCTCGCCCGGCAGGCCGACGTCGTCGTCGGCGTCGGCACCCGCTGGACCGACTTCACCACCGCCTCGCGCAGCTTGTTCGCCGAGCCCGACGTGCGCTTCATCAGCTGCAACGTCACGGCCTCCGACTCGGCCAAGCAGGCCGCCCTGCCCGTGGTCGGCGACGCCCGCGCCACCCTCCAGTCACTGACCGACGCCCTCCGGGGCTGGTCGGTCGACCCCTCCTACCGCCGCGAGGTCGCCGAGGCGCGCCGGTCGTGGGACGAGATCGTCGAGCGCGCCTACCACGGACGACACCAGCCCCTGCCCACCCAGGCCGAGGTCATCGGCGCGGTCAACGAGCTGAGCGGGCCAGCCGACGTCGTCGTCTGCGCCGCAGGGTCCATGCCCGGGGACCTGCACAAGCTCTGGCGTGCCCGGGACCCGAAGGGCTACCACGTCGAGTACGGCTACTCCTGCATGGGCTACGAGATCGCCGGCGGGCTCGGGGCGAAGATGGCCGACCCGCAGCGCGAGGTGTACGTGCTGGTGGGCGACGGCTCCTACCTAATGATGTCCCAGGAGCTCGTGACCGCCGTCCAGGAGCACGTCAAGCTGATCGTCGTGCTGGTGCAGAACCACGGGTTCGCCTCCATCGGCAACTTGTCCGAGGCCACCGGCTCCCAGCGATTCGGCACCCGCTACCGGTACCGAGACCAGACCACCGGACGTCTCGACGGTGGCTTGCTGCCGGTCGACCTGGCGGACAACGCCGCCAGCCTCGGTGCAGTCGTGCTGCGAGCCGAGGGGATCGACGACCTGCGCTCTGCTCTGCAGCAGGCTCGTGAGGAGCGCCAGACCGTGGTCGTCCACGTCGAGACCGACCCCCTGGCTCCGGCGCCTGGCAGCGGCGCCTGGTGGGAGGTACCCGTCGCCGAGGTCTCCGCGCTGGACAGCACCGCGCGAGCCCGCGCCGACTACGAGCGCAGCAAGCGGCTGCAACGTCCGCTGGCATGACGACCGG
>JAJZWW010000148.1 GCA_021846485.1 Actinomycetes bacterium | reverse complement strand
CGTCAGGCTTTCGCCCATTGCGCAAGATTCCCCACTGCTGCCTCCCGTAGGAGTCTGGGCCGTGTCTCAGTCCCAGTGTGGCTGATCGTCCTCTCAGACCAGCTACCCGTCGTCGCCTTGGTAGGCCATTACCCCACCAACAAGCTGATAGGCCGCGAGCCCCTCCCGAAGCGATGAATCTTTCCTCACCAGGCCATGCGACCCGGTGGGGGTATCCGGTATTAGCAGCGGTTTCCCGCTGTTATCCCGGACTTCGGGGCAGGTTGCTCACGTGTTACTCACCCGTTCGCCACTAGGTCTTCTCCCGAAGGATGGACCTCGTTCGACTTGCATGTGTTAAGCACGCCGCCAGCGTTCGTCCTGAGCCAGGATCAAACTCTCCATCGAGATCGTGCCCGGGTGACCGGTGCGATCTGTTTGCAAGAGCGACTGCACCCCTGAAGGCGACAGCCGACTGGCACAAGACAGACTGTTGTCCGTCATATGCTGTACGAGGTTCGGTCGTGCCGCCACCGAGGTGCCGACACGCCCGCACTAGCTTTTGACTTTCCTCTGTTCCGTTTTCAAGGAGCACTTCTCGGCCGCACACGGCTCTACGAGCCGGAGGTGCTGGCCTGCCGCCCCGGACTGCGGCCAGCAGGCGTTGGTGTCCGGGGACTTCCCCGTTCGGCCGGTGAGACCGGGCTTTCGGGGCGGCTTCTCAACCTACCGTACCGTGGATCCGCTGTCAAGCGGCGGGCCGCTTCCGATCCTGGGCGGGCTCAGGCGTCGAGGTGATCGACCCTAGCCGACGGGATCTCCACCCGCCCGGGAGAGCCCTTGGCGCTCCCCCGCCGGGCGCGCGGGGCGGGGGAGCGATACGGCCGGGGAACCCTCCACGAAGAAGCGCCACCTGGCCTCCAGGGCGCGGCTGATCCCGACCCGGGGGGCGGCGACGACCTCGCCCGGTAGCAGCCTCGCCCGGCGGCTCGCCAGGAGCCGGATGCCCCGGTCGCCGGCGATCAGGTCCGCTCCGTCGTCGCCGGCGTCGAAACCCATGGCGGCCCCGAGGCGGCCGGGCCCGCGGGCCAGGTCCCGGTCCGGACCAGGGGAACGGCCGCTCCAGCGGGCTGCCCGGAGGCCGTCGAGGCCGCCGGCGGGCTCGCCGGCGCGCAGCAGGACCGCTGCGGCGTTCCCGTCGTCGCCGCAGGTCACGTTGGCACACCAGTGCACGCCGTAGGACCGGTAGACGTAGAGATGCCCGGCCGGACCCCACATGGTGGCGTTGCGCGCGGTGCGGCCGCGCTGGGCGTGGCTGGCGGGGTCGTCGACCCCGCCGTATGCCTCGACCTCCACCAGGCGCAGGGCGCGCCCGTCGTCGCGCACCAGCAGCATCCCGAGGAGCCGCCGGGCGACGGCGTCCGGCGCCCCGCTGAGCCAGGAGCGCTCCGGGACGCCCAGCTCGGGAGGAGCCTGGTGCCGCCCGGCGCTCACCGGTCGAGGTGTCGCCGCTGCGCCGCGAGCCCTTCGCGTAGCGCGGCCATCTGGACGGCCACCGGCGCCGGTCCGGCGCCCCCCGGGGTGCTCCGCCGGGTGACCGCGACCCCCGGCGCGAGCAGCTCGACGGCCGCCACGCCGAGCGCCGGGTGGGCCTCGACGAGCTCGGCGAGGGGAACGTGGCGCTCCATCGAGTCACGCACCAGCCCACCGACGAGCGCGTGCGCGTCCCGGAACGGCGTGCCCCGCTGCACCAGCCACTCCGCCAGGTCGACGGCGCACGCGGCAGGGGTGTCCGCCGCCTCCTTCATGCGGTCGAGGTGCAGCTCGACGCTGCTCCACAGCCCGGTCATCGCCACCAGACCGCCGCGCACCTGGTCGAGTGCGTCGAACAGCGGCTCCTTGTCCTCCTGCAGGTCGCGGTTGTACGCGAGGGGCAACCCCTTCAAGGTGGCGAGGAAGCCGGTCAGGTCCCCGATGAGCCGTCCCGCCTTGCCGCGGGCCAGCTCCGCGATGTCGGGGTTCTTCTTCTGGGGGAGCATGGAGCTCCCGGTGGCATAGGCGTCGGCCAGGGTGGCGAAACCCCACTCCTCGCTCGACCAGATCACCAGCTCCTCGCCCAGCCGCGAGAGGTGGATCCCGAGCATCGCCAGGTCGAAGAGGGACTCGGCCACGAAGTCGCGGTCCGACACCGCGTCGAGCGAGTTGTCGAAGCGGGCGGCGAAGCCGAGATCGGCGGCGGTGGCGTCGGGGTCGAGCGGCAGCGACGAACCGGCCAGGGCGCCGGCACCGAGGGGAGACACGTCGAGGCGGCGGCGGGTGTCGACGAGGCGGTCGACGTCGCGGGCCAGGGCCCAGGCGTGGGCCAGCAGGTGGTGGGAGAGCAGGACCGGCTGGGCCCGTTGGAGGTGGGTGTAGCCGGGAAGGTAGGCGTCGCCGGCGGCCTCCGCCCGACCGAGCAGGGTCTGCTCCAGGCCGACCACGAGGTGTCCGACGCCGGTGAGCTCCCGCTTGGCGAACAGGCGCAGGTCGGTGGCGACCTGGTCGTTGCGGCTCCTGCCGGTGTGCAGCCGGGCGCCGGCCGCCCCGGCGATCTCGGTGACCCGCCGCTCGACCGCGGTGTGCACGTCCTCGTCGTCGGGCCTGACTGCGAAGCTGCCCTCGTCGAGCTCGACGCCGACCCGGTCCAACGCGGCGAGCAGGATCGAGCCGTCGTCGGCGGACAGGAGCCCGGCACGCACCAGGCCTCGAACGTGCGCCCGGGAGCCGGTGAGGTCGTCGGCCGCCAGGCGGCGGTCGAAGGGGAGGCTGACGGTGTAGGCGAGCAGCTCGTCCGCGGGTCGGCCGCCGAAGCGCCCGTGCCAGAGGGTCACGCGCGCCCTCCTGCTCCCCGACGGGGCTCCCTGCTCCCGGCGCTCGTTGGCCCTCGCCGCTCGCTCACCTTCCGCCCTCCTCCAGTCGTCGGGTTCCTGGGAAAAGTCCTCCCCGAGCTGTCGCTCCGGTCGCTCACAGGCCGGCCAGCTCGCCGAGCTGGCGGGCGACCTCCGCCCCGCCCACGCCCTCCACCGCGATCACGACGAGGGTGTCGTCACCGGCGACCGTGCCGAGGATCTGGGGGAGCGGGGTGCGGTCGAGCGCGGAGGCCACCACGTGGGCCGATCCCGGCGGGGTGCGCACGACCACCAGGTTGCCCGAGGACGCCAGCTCGACCACCCAGTCGCCGAGCACCCGGCGCAGGTGGTCGCTCGGCACGGCCCGCTCGTGGGGCAGCTCGGGCACCGCATAGACCGCCTCGCCGCGGGCGGAGCGCACCTTGAGCGCCCCGAGCTCCTCCAGGTCGCGCGACACCGTCGCCTGGGTGGCCTCCACCCCGGAGGCGGCCAGCAGCTCCACCAGCTGCTGTTGGCTGGCGACCGGCTCCTGCTCGAGGATCTGCGCGATGCGGTGCTGGCGAGCGGCTTTGCTCAGGCGCACGGCTGCCCCCCGAGGAGCCACTCGAAGAGGCTTCGCAGCGCGGGCAGGCGGTTGCCCGCCTGCTCCCAGACGAGGCTCGCCGGCCCGTCGATCACCTCGGCGTCGACCTCGACGCCCCGGTGGGCCGGCAGGCAGTGCAAAAAGCCCGCCCCCGCCGCCGCTCCCCGCATCATCGCCGCGTCGACCCGGTAGCCAGCGAAGGCCTCCATCCGGGCGGCGCTCTCGGCCTCCTGGCCCATCGAGACCCACACGTCGGTCGCCACCGCGTCCGCGCCGGCCACCGCGTCCGCCGGCCGGTCGGCCTCGATGACCGTCCCGCCGAGGCCGCGGGCGGCGTCGACGACCGCTCCGTCGAGCCGGTAGCCCGCCGGCGACGCCAGGCGCACCTCGACGCCGGTCATCGCGGCAGCGATCACCAGGCTGCGGGCGACGTTGTTGCCGTCGCCCACCCACGCAAGGCTCCTGCCGGCCAGGGAGCCCCAGTGCCGGCGCAAGGTGAGCAGGTCGGCGATCGCCTGGGTCGGATGCGCCAGGTCGGAGAGCAGGTTGACGACCGGTAGGGCGCCGGTACGCGCCATCGCCTCGAGCACCGAGTGGTCCGCGACTCGCGCCCCGACCAGCGCGTGGTAGCGGGCGAGGACCCTCACCACGTCCTCAGGGCTCTCCCGCACGCCGAGGCCGATCTCCTCGCCGCGGATGGCGATCGGGTGCCCTCCCAGCGCAACGACGGCCATCTCGGCGGCGTTGCGGGTGCGGTTGGAGGGCTTCTCGAATATCAGCGCTACTCCCCGCCCGGCGAGCACGCGCGGCGGGTCAGGGCGCTCCGCGAGGTCGAGCAGCGCGCCGAGCTCGGCCGGCGAGAGGTCCCCGACGTCGAGGACGTGGCGCATCAGCACCCCCTGCGGGGCTGAGCCCCGAGCCCGACGAGCGCCGCAGCGAGGCGGCGGACCCCCTCGTCGATCTCCTCGTTGGTCGCGTTGAGCGGCGGAGCCAGACGCAAAGCGGTGGGGGTGACCGCGTTGAGCACCAGGCCCTCGGCGAGCGCGCCGACCGCGACTTCCCCGGCGGCGAGGCCCTCGTCGAGCTCGGCGGCAAGGAGCAAGCCGCGGCCGCGCACCGAGAGCACCCCCGGGAGGTCCCCGACCGCCTCGCGCAGGCGCCCGCCGGAGGCCTCGGCCCGGGCCGGAGCGTCGATGCGGACCAGCTCGGCCAGCACCGCCCGCGCGGCCGAGGCCGCCAGCGGCTGGCCGCCGAAGGTGGAGCCGTGGTCGCCCGGCTGGAACGCGGCGGCGACCTCCGCCCTGGCCCAGCACGCGCCGATCGGGACGCCGTTGCCGAGCGCCTTGGCCACGCTGACCACGTCGGGCGCCACCCCGTCGTGCTGGAAGCCCCACCATCGCCCGGTCCGGCCGAGCCCGGTCTGGACCTCGTCGATCATCAGCAGCGCACCCCGCTCGTCGCAGATCCGCCGGGCGGCGGCCAGGTACCCGGGGGAGGGGACGTTGACCCCGCCCTCTCCCTGGACCGCTTCGAGCAGCACGGCGGCCACCGAGGCGTCGACCGCCGCGTCGAGAGCGGCGGGGTCGTCCCAGGCGACGTGGCGGAAACCCTCGGGCAGCGGCTGGAACGGCTCGTGCTTGGCCGGCTGTCCGGTGGCGTGCAGGGTCGCCAGGGTCCGCCCGTGGAACGACCCGTAGGCGCTCACCACGCTGTGACGTCCCCGCCCCCCGAAGCGGCGGGCGAGCTTGATGGCACACTCGTTGGCCTCGGCGCCGCTGTTGGCGAAGAAGACCGCCCCGCCTCCGCCGAGCAGCCCGTCCAGGGTGGCCGCGACGTCTCGCTGCGGCTCGGTCCAGAACAGGTTGGAGACGTGCAGCAAGGTCCCGGCCGCCTCGCAGACCGCGGCGGCGACCGCCGGGTGGGCGTGACCGAGGGAGGTGACCGAGATCCCGCAGAGGAAGTCGAGGTACTCCTTGCCGGCGTCGTCCCACAGGCGGGTCCCCTCCCCCCGCACGAAGGTCACCGGGCGGGGCCCGTAGGTGGACATGATGTGGGTGCTCACGGCAGGGCCACCATGGTCCCGACTCCCTTCTCGGTGAACAGCTCGAGCAACAAGGCGTGCTCGGCGCGACCGTCGAGGACGTGGGCGGCGGGCCCGCCAGTGCGCACCGCCCGGACGCACGCGGCGACCTTGGGGATCATCCCACCGGCCACCGCCCCGGACCCGACGAGCTCGTCGAGCTCGTCGGGGGTGACCCGGTCGAGGCGGCTGGCCGGGTCGCCCGGGTCCGCCTGGATGCCCTCCACGTCGGTCAGGTACACGAGCTTCGCCGCGGGGACCGCCTCGGCGATGGCGCCGGCGGCGGTGTCGGCGTTGATGTTGTAGGCCTGTCCCCGGCCGTCGCTGCCGATGGTCGCGACGACCGGGACGAGGTCCTCGGCGAGCAGCCGGCGCGCCAGGTCGGCGTCGACCGCGCCTACGTCGCCGACGAAGCCGAGCGCCGGGTCGCGCGCCACGGCGGTGAGCAGTCCGGCGTCCTCGCCGGAGAGGCCCACCGCCAGGTGCCCGTGGGCGTCGAGCGCGGTGACGATCTCCCGGTTGACCTTGCCCACGAGCACCATCCTGGCGATCTCGAGGGTCTCTGCGTCGGTGACCCTCAGCCCGTCGCGGAACTCGGGGACCTTGCCGAGGCGCCCCATCATCTCCCCGATCTGCGGCCCACCGCCGTGCACGACCACCGGCTTGATCCCCACCGCGTGCAGCAAGGCGATGTCCGCGGCGAACGACGCCAGCGTCGCCGCAGGGTCGGCACCCGACAGGGCGGAGCCCCCGTACTTGACCACCACGGTCCGCCCGCGCAGCTGACGGATGTAGGGGAGCGCCTCGACCAGCACCGCCGCGCGGTCGGCGGCTCCGGTCCCGCCGGGTCCGAGGGCGGCGTTCACGGCCACAGCCCGACCAGCGGTAGGCCGGCGGCCTCGGGCAGCCCGAGGGCCAGGTTGGCGCACTGGATGGCCTGGCCGGCGGCACCCTTGACCAGGTTGTCGATGGCGCAGAGGGACACCACCCAGCCGGTCCGGGGGTCGGCCCGGGCAGTCAGGTGGGCGGCGTTGGACCCGAGGACCGCCTTGGTCGAGGGCACCCGGTCCGAGACGGTCACGCAGGGTGCGTCGGCGTAGGCCGCGGCGAGCAGCTCCTGCGGGTCGGAGCCGGGCCCCACCGGCCGGGCGTAGCAGGTGGCGAGGATCCCTCGGTTCATCGGGGCGAGGTGGGGGGTGAAGAGCACTTCTGCCCCGGTCGCCTGCTCGATCTCCGGGGTGTGGCGGTGGGTGAGCAGGCCGTAGGCGGTGAAGTCCTCGTCGACCGCAGCGAAGCGGGTCGCCGGGCGGGCCTCGCCCCCAGCTCCGGTCACCCCGCTCGCGGCATCGACGACCACCCCGGCCGGCTCGATGGCGCCCGCGGCGACGAGTGGGGCCAGGGCGAGTGCCGCGGCGGTCACGTAGCAGCCGGCGGCGGCGACCAGGCGGGCACCGGGGAGCCGGTCACGGCACAGCTCCGGGATGCCGTGGACCGCCTCGGCGAGCAGGCCCGGCGCGGGGTGCGCCACCCCGTACCACCGGGGGTAGGCGGCGGGGTCGCGCAGGCGGAAGTCGGCGCCGAGGTCGACGACCAGGCCGACCCGGTCGACCAGCTCGGGCACGAGCGCCCCGGACGCACCGTGGGGCAGGGCCAGGAAGACCACGTCGAGGCCGTCGAGGCCCTCGGGGTCCGAGCCGGCCAGCCGCAGCCCGCGGTACACGCCCAGATGGGGGTGGACCTCGGCGACGTCCAGCCCGGCGTGGCGCTCGGCGCCGGCAACCGCTACCGCTAGCTGCGGGTGGCCGTCCAGGAGCCGCAGCAGCTCCCCGCCGACGAAGCCGGAGGCCCCGAGGACCCCTACATTGCGCACCGCCGGACCAGTCACTGCGTCATGATACACGATCCTGCATACTCATTCACTCATCGGTTGGGCTGGAGCCGGCGCTCCCCTGCGGTCGCTGGCTTCGACAGCACCGCCGAAGTCGGCCCCGATCCGCTCGTCGGCACGGCGGCGCTGCTCCGCGGCGCGCGCGGCGAGCGCGGCCCGGTCC
>JAJZWW010000147.1 GCA_021846485.1 Actinomycetes bacterium | reverse complement strand
TGATCAAGCGGCTGCGCGTCCAGATCGAGGCCCAGGGCTTCGGTATCGAGCTGACCCAGGCCGCCAAGTACCTGGTCGTCGACAAGGGCTACGACCCGGCCCTCGGCGCCCGACCGCTGCGCCGGGCCCTCCAGCGCCTCGTCGAGGACCCGCTGTCGGAGAAGATCCTCTGGAAGGAGTTCCGGGCGGGAGAGACGGTCATCGTGGACGTGGAGGACGGCGGGATCGTCTTCCGGGCGGTCGAGGGGGTCGAGCCCCCACCGGTCGCCCTCGCCGGCGCCGGAAGCGACTGACCTCGGCGCCCATCCGGCGCCCACCCCCCCGCCCCCCGCCCCCGGGCGCGGGGGCGTCCGCGTGCGGGGTCCGGGCGCGCTCCGCCTCGGCCGCTCCTCCGGCTCAACAGCCGGAGGGTCCGGCGGGGGGGAGGGACTCGGGTGGTCCTGCACGGGCCGCCAGCTCGTAGACGGCCTCCACCGTCGACCCGAACGTCGGTGAGTAGGACGTGTCCTCCCGGCACCCCCCTTGGTGGAACCCGGCGATGATCCCGCGGATCGTGTCGGTGCGGCCGGCGGCGACGCTCAGCCAGGGGCCTCCGCTGGTGCCTCCCGGGTAGCCGGCGCAGTCGAACACCGGGTACCCGTGGGCCCAATGGACCCACGGGGCGCAGCGCAAGGGGGCGTGACCGGCCCCGGCGGCGTAGGCGACGACGGTGACCCGTGCCGCTGCGGGTGGGGGGCCGCCGAGGCGGTACCCGCCGGTCAGCTGCTGCACCTCGGTAGGGCGCCCGTCGACGTCGCGCGCCGCCACCCGGAGGAAGGCGAAGTCGTCGGCCGGGTCCCGGTGCCGGAGCCAGGCCGGTGCAGCGTACGCCGCGGTGACCTGCCAGCTGCCGTAGGGCTCCCGTCCCCGGTCGTAGCCGGGCACGAACACCAGGTCGCGTCCGGTGCCGACCACGCAGTGGGCAGCGGTGAGCACGACGTCGCCCTGCGGGCTGTCCACCACGCTGGCCGAGCAGAAGTGGTAGGGGGAGCCGGCGACCGACAAGACGCCCACCGGGGAGGGCGGGGGGGAGGGGTGGGTGGCCGGCTGGGGGGGGTGCGACGAGGCGCGCAGAGCGGCGAGCAGGGAGGCGCGCGCCGACCCCCGGGCGCTCTGGGAGCTGCCGGCGGTCGGGACCGGGAGCCGGCTCGGCGCGCTCCCGCCCAGCGTCCCGGCCCGGGTGGCGAGGACGGGGGAGGCCACTAGCACGGCGCTGGAGACCAACGCCAACAGCGTCACCCGCCGGGGGCGGGGAGTGCGCCGCTGCGCCGGCAGGCTCGGGCCCGACGCCGACATCCCTCGGACGCTAGTTGCGCTTCGCCGGGTGGGCAACCGGCGGCGGTAGGCGCCGGCCCCCGCCGGCAGGAGGCGGAGGGGTCCCACCCCGAGGTTACGGTTGCCCGCATGCCCCAGGCGCGCACGGTCCATCGATGCGGCGAGTGCGGGGGCTCCTCGCCGCGCTGGGCGGGTCGCTGCCCGGCGTGCGGCGCGTGGGGCAGCCTGGTGGAGGAGCAGGTGGTCCGCTCCAGGCGGGCGCCGGCGGGGGGCGTGCCGGCTGTGCCCGCCGTCGAGCTGGGGGCGATCGACGCCGGGGCGGCCGACCCGGTGGCGACCGGCGTGGGAGAGCTCGACCGGGTGCTCGGCGGCGGGCTGGTGGCGGGGTCGGTGTCGCTCCTCGGGGGCGAGCCGGGGATCGGCAAGTCGACCCTGCTGCTCCAAGTGCTCGGGGCGATGGCCGGGACCGGGTCCCGCTGCCTGCTGGTCTCGGCCGAGGAGTCCGGCCCCCAGGTGCGGCGGCGGGCCGAGCGCCTGGGGGTGTGCGCTCCGGGGGTGTGGCTCGTCGCCGAGACCGGCCTGCCCGGCATCCGGTCCGCGGTCGAGCAGGTCTGCCCCGACGTGGTGGTCGTCGACTCGGTGCAGACGGTGTGGGACCCCGACCTCGAGTCCGCACCGGGCTCGGTGTCCCAGGTGCGGGGGTGCGCCCACGAGCTGGCGGTCATGGCGCGCGCCGGCGGGTGGGCGGCGGTGCTCGTCGGCCACGTGACCAAAGAAGGTGCCCTGGCCGGGCCGCGGGTCCTCGAGCACCTGGTCGACACGGTGCTCACGTTCGAGGGAGACCGTCACCACGCCCTCCGACTGCTCCGCTGCGTCAAGCACCGCTTCGGCCCGACCGGAGAGCTGGGGCTGTTCGAGATGACCGACTCGGGTATGCGGGGGATGCCCGACGCCGCCGGGGTGTTCCTCGGGGACCGCCGCGACGGATCGCCGGGGTCGGTCGTGCTCCCGGCGATGGAGGGGTTCAGGCCCCTGCTGGTGGAGGTCCAGGCGCTGGTGGTCGGCTCCACGCTGCCCGCACCCCGCCGCTCGTCGTCGGGGTTCGACCAGAGCAGGCTGGGCCTGCTGCTGGCGGTGCTGCAACGCCGTGCCGGGGTGCCGACCTCCGGCTCGGACGTGTACACCTCGGTGGTCGGGGGGGTGAGGGTCGGCGAGCCTGCCGCCGACCTGGCGGTGTGCCTGGCGGTGGCGTCGGCGGTGAGCTCGACGCCGGTGCCCTCCGATGCCGTGGTGGTCGGCGAGGTCGGCCTCGGAGGAGAGGTGCGCCAGGTCGCCCACACCGCCAGGCGGCTCTCGGAGGCCGCCCGGCTCGGGTTCCGCCGGGCGGTGGTGCCCGAGAGCGCGCCCGCCGACCTGCCGCTGCCGGCGCTGCGGGTGGCGACCCTCGGTGACGCCGTCGACCGGCTGGCCCGCTGCCGCTGAAGCGCGACAACCGAGCCGGAGCAACCGAGCTGCGCCTCGCCGGGCGGCCGGGCGGGCGCAGGCCACCGGGGTACTCTCGGGGAATGGCCGAACGCCTGAGCCCGGCGATGATCGATGCCCTTCGGGGTGTCGCCCCGGGCCGGCCGCTCCGGGAGGGCCTGGACCGGATCCTCCAGGCCAACAAGGGGGCGATCATCGTCGTCGGCGACGGTCCCGAGGTGCTGTCGATCTGCTCCGGGGGGTTCCTCCTCGACAGCGAGTTCAGTCCCCAGCGGGTCTCCGAGCTCACCAAGATGGACGGGGCGATCATCCTCGCCGGGGACGCCAGCCGGATCGCCCGGGCCAACGTCCACCTGGTCCCCAACCCCGACGTGGCCACCTCCGAGACCGGCACCCGGCACCGCACCGCCGAGCGGGTGGCGCGCAGCATCGACGTGCCGGTGATCGCCGTGTCGGAGGAGATGGGAGTCATCACCGTCTTCCGCAACGACGACCGGCACGCCCTCGACTCGATCCCCCGCCTCCTCGGCCGGGCCAACCAGGCGCTCCAGACCCTGGAGCGCTACCGCACCCGCCTCGCCGCGGTGACCACCTCGCTCTCGGCGGTCGAGGTGGAGGACCTGGTCACCGTCCGGGACGTGGTGACGGTCCTGCAACGAGCCGAGATGGTGAGGCGGATCGCCGACGAGGTGGAGGGTTACATCATCGAGCTCGGCGGCGACGGCCGGCTCGTGCGCCTCCAGCTGGTCGAGCTGATGGCCGGGGTGGAGGACGACCGCCAGGACGTGATGCGCGACTACCTGGCCGACTGCCGCCCCGCGCGGGTGGCCGCGGCGATGGCCGCGCTGGCCGAGCTGGCGAGCGAGCAGCTCCTCGACCCGAAGGCGGTGGCCGGGCTGCTCGACCAGGGCGAGTCGCCGGACCTGGACAGCTCGCTGCAGCCCCGCGGGTTCAGGCTGCTCGGCAAGGTCCCTCGGCTCCCCGCCCCCGCCCTGGAGCAGATCGTCGAACGCTACGGCAGCCTCCAGAAGGTGATGCGGGCTGCGGGAGAGGAGATCGAGGCGATCCCGGGGGTGGGGCTCGTCTACGCCCGGATGGTCAAAGAGGGGCTCTCCCGGCTCGCCGAGTCGAGCATCCTCGACCACTACAGCTGAGCCGCTGCGGCCGAGCTGTCGGACCGTCGGGGGCCGCGGCCGAGATGGCGGGCCCGACCACTACAGCTGAGCTGCCGGCCCGCCCTACCTGGCGCGCTGGGCCAGCCGGTCGCGGTGCACGACCCGGTACCGCCGGTCGTACTGCTCGATCCACCCGAGCCGGACGAACGCGGCGATCGCCTTGTTCACCCGCTCGCGCGACGCGCCGACCAGGCCGGCGAGCTCCTCCTGGGTGATCGGGAGGGCGAAGTCATCCGCGTCGCCGGCGAGCTCGAGCAACCGCTTGGCCGTCCGACCGGTCACGTCCAGGAACACGGCGTCCGCCAGCGCCGAGTCCGTCGCCCGCAGCCGGGCAGTTAGCAGCCCGACCACGTCCCAGAGCAGCTCGGGGCGCTCGTCGATGGCCGCCCTGACCGGGGCGTAGGGGATCGCCAGCAGCTCGGAGGCCTCGAGCAGCCTGGCGGAGGCCGAGCGGGTGCCGCCGTCGAACAGCGGCATGTCCCCGAAGACGTCGCCCGGCTCCATCAACGCGACGAGCGACTCCCTCCCGTCCGGCGAGCGCCTTCCGACCCCTACCCGCCCGGTGCGCACCACGTAGAGGTCCTCGGCGTCGTCGTCTTCGGAGAACACCACCAGCCCCCGCTCTCCCTCGACGGTGCTGCTGGCCGCGACCACCACCTCGAGCGCCCGGGCGTCGAAGGCCGAGAACAGCTCGGATCGGGCCAGCAGCGCCAGGTCGTCCATCAGATCAGTCACATTACCCGTGGCGGGGGCCCTGCTCGGGTCCCGGACTGGCCGGAGGTCGTGATTGCCCGTACCCTTGTGTGGAGAGATGCTCCTTCCCGGTCTGGAGACGTATGTCGTTCGATGTTGGTGACAAGGTCGTGTACCCGCACCACGGGGCGGCGGTCGTGGAGCGGCGCGAGATGATCGAGGCCTTCGGCGAGAAGAAGGAGTACCTGGTCCTGCGCCTCGCCTACGGGGACCTGATCCTGCGCGTGCCGACCGACAACACCGACGAGGTCGGCTTGCGGGAGGTGATCAACGACGAGGAGGTAGAGGAGGTCTTCGACGTCCTGCGCAAGAAGGACGTGCGGATGCCGACCAACTGGTCCCGCCGCTACAAGAACCACGTCGAGAAGCTCAAGTCGGGCGACATCTACCAGGTGGCCGAGGTGGTCCGCAACCTCTCCAGCCGGGACAAGGAGAAGGGCCTGTCGGCGGGGGAGAAGCGGATGCTCAACCGGGCCCGCCAGATCCTCGTCTCGGAGCTCACCTTCGCCCTCGGGGTCGACGAGGTCAACGCCGAGAAGAAGCTGGACGAGGCGCTTCCCTGACCGGCCGCTTCCCCGGGGCCTGGGCCGTGGTCGTCGCTGGCGGCCACGGGCAGCGCTTCGGCGGCCGGAAGCAGTTCGCCGAGCTGGCTGGCCGGTCGGTCCTCGCCTGGTCCCTCGACGCCGCCGGGGAGGCATGCGCCGGGGTGGTGGTCGTCGTTCCCGGGGGATGGGAAAGAGCAGCCGGGGTGACGGCGGACTGCGGCGCTGCCTGCAGGCTCGTCGCCGGCGGTCCGAGCCGGTCCGCGTCGGTCCGAGCGGGACTCCATGCCCTCCCGGATGGTGTGGGGATCGTGGCGGTCCACGACGCCGCCCGCCCGCTGGCCCCGGCGGAGGTCTGGGATCGGGTGCTGGCGGCGGTGGCCGCCGGCGCCGACGCCGCGGTGCCGGTGGTGCCGCTGACCGACACCGTCTGCGAGGTGGAGCCGGGCGGCAGGGCGCGCACGCTCGACCGGTCGCGGTTGGTGGCGGTCCAGACGCCCCAGGCTTTCCGGCTCCCGGCGCTGCTCGCCGCCCACGCAGGCGACCCGGAGGCCACCGACGACGCCGCCCTGGTCGAGGCGGCCGGCGGGCGGGTCGAGCTGGTCCCGGGGGACCCGGTCAACCTGAAGATCACCGCCCCCACCGACCTGGCGGTGGCCGCCGCCCTGCTCGCCGGCCGCAGCGACCCGGCGCCGACGTGATCCCCCGGGTCGGCCTCGGCTTCGACGTGCACCCCTTCAGCGACGACCCCGGCCGTCGGCTGGTCCTCGGGGGGGTGGCCATCCCCGGACGGGGGCTCGACGGCCACAGCGACGCGGACGTGGTCGCCCACGCCGTCGCCGACGCCCTGCTGGGCGCCGCCGGCCTCGGTGACCTGGGGACCCGCTACCCCGCCGGCGACCCGGCTCTCGCCGGCGCGGACAGCATGGGCTTGCTCGCCGAGGTGGTCGGCGCGGTGCGCGAGGGCCACGAGATCGGCAACGTCGACGTCACGGTTGTCCTGGAGGAGCCGAGGCTGGCGCCCCACCGCGAGGAGATGGAGGCCCGTCTCGCGGCCACGGTGGGAGCTCCGGTCGGAGTGAAGCCCAAGCGTGCCGAGGGGCTCGGGACGCTCGGACGGCGCGAGGGGGTCGCCTGCTTCGCGGTCGCCGTGGTGGTCGTCGGGGCGGGGACCGTGCCGGAACTCCCCGGCTTCGTCGCCCGGTCGGTGCAGGACCTGGGACTGTTCCTCGTGGCCCCCGCCTTCGTGGTCCTCTCCGGGCCGGTGACGCTCGGGTTGGAGGCGGGGGGGAAAGGCGCCGCCGTCGTCGGCCGGGCGGCGACCGGGCGGGTCGGGCAGGTCGTGCTGCACCCGGTGACCCTGTGGGTGCTCTACGGGACCGCGCTGGTCGCCTTGTACTTCACCCCCGAGTACCGCACCGGTGCCGCCCACCCGGCGATCCGCCTGCTCATCGACCTGGAGCTGGTGCTCGTCGGCTGGCTGTTCGCCTGGCCGCTGACCGGGCCGGACCCCAAGCCGCGCTCGCTGGCCGTGGGTTGGCGGGTGGTGATGGTGATGCTCGCCACGGTGTACTTCTCGATCCTCGGCCTGGCGATGCAGAGCCAGCGCCAGCCGATCGCCCCGGGCGTGACCGTCGGGGCGATGCACGCCGGCGGCGGCGACCTGTGGTCCTCCGCGGAGCTGATCTCCATCGCCGCCACCATCGGCGTGCTCTACGAGTGGCTGTTCGTCGACCTCTCCCGGGCCCGCCGGGCCGACCGGTTCAACGCCGCCGAGGACGCCCGCCAGCTCGACCTCTGGCGGGCCTCGCGCCGGGCGGCGGCCCTCGCCGACCTCCGGGCCCGGGAGTCGCTGATCGTGCGCTCCCGGCCGGCCGGCACGCCCCGCTCCGACGACGCATTCTCCTCCACCCGGCGTGCCCCACCCCGCCGGCCCAGCGACCCCGCGCCACCGGCACAGGGGGGCGCGGGCGGCGGGGGGGCGAGCCCTCCCGGGCCGCGTTGATCACCCTCGCCGAGCTGGAGGACGCCCGGCGGCGGGTCTCCCCGGTGCTCGTGCCCACCCCGGTCCGGCCCTCCGCCGCCCTCTCCCGCCTCGCCGGGCGGCCCGTGCTGCTCAAGCCGGAGCACCTGCAGCGGACCGGTTCGTTCAAGATCCGCGGCGCGTACAACCGCATCTCCCGGCTCCCGCCCGCGGTGGGGGTGGTGGCCGCCTCCGCCGGCAACCACGCCCAGGGCGTGGCCCTGGCAGCGTCGCTGACCGGCCGGAGAGCGACGATCTTCATGCCGCTCGGAGCGTCGCTCTTTAAGGTGGCGGCGACCGCCG
>JAJZWW010000146.1 GCA_021846485.1 Actinomycetes bacterium | reverse complement strand
AGATCATGCGTGCAGTATCTCTTCGACGAACGGGGTTCCGAACTCCCGATGGGGTCACCCGGCGAGGCGCGTGGAAGCCCGGGGCACTTGGCGTTGCTGTTCGCCGGTGTAGGCACTAAGGGGGCGAATGAGAGAGTTGGCGGCTTCCTGTTCGATGATGTGGGCGGTCCAGCCGGTGATCCGAGCCATCACGAACAAAGGGGTGAACATGGGGATGTCGAAGCCCATCAGGTAGTAGGCCGGTCCGGCCGGGAAGTCGAGGTTGGGCCAGATCCCCTTTTCGGCCAGCATGGCCTGCTCCAGCGCCTCGTACATCTGGACCCAGCGCTGGCCGCCGGTCAGCTCTGCCATCTTAATGAACGCTGCTTTCATGGTGGGGACCCGGGAGTCGGCGTTCTTGTAGACCCGGTGGCCGAAGCCCATCACCTTGCGCTTGGCCGCCAGTTGCTCATGTAGCCAGTCCGCGCCGCGGGCCGGGTCGTCGATCTCCAGCATCATCTTCATCACCGCTTCGTTGGCCCCGCCGTGCAGCGAGCCCTTTAGCGCCCCGATGGCTGCGGTCACCGCCGAGTAGATGTCCGAAAGGGTCGAGGTTACGACTCGGGCGGTGAAGGTGGAGGCGTTGAAGCTGTGCTCGGCGTAGAGGATCATCGACACTTCGAAGCAGTCGAGCACGGCCCGGTCAGGGACCTGGCCGAAGCACATGTGGAAGAAATTCTCCACCCACCCGAGCGACGGGTCGGGGGCGATGCGTTCCTGGCCATGGCGGCGCCGGTAGTCGTGGGCGACGACGGTAGGCAGCTTGGCGAACATGGCTTCGGCCTTGGCCTGGTTGGCAGCCGGGGAGTTGTCGTCCTCGGCCGGGTCCTCGGCTCCCAGCGAGGAGATAGCGGTGCGCAGTACGTCCATCGGATGGCAGCTGTCGGGCACCCGGTCGATGATCGAGATGGTCGAGCGGTTCACCTCGCGCACCGCCCGTTCGGTGGCGCTGAAATGGCGCAGGGCCTCGGCGTCGGGGAGCTCGCCGTGCCAGATGAGGTAGGCGACCTCTTCGAAGCTGCACGAAGCGGCCAGCTCCTGGACGGGGTAGCCCCGGTAGGTGAGCGAGTTCGTCTCGGAGACCACGTTGGAGATGGTCGTGGTATCGACCACCACCCCGGCCAGGCCCTTGTGGATGTCGTTCGGCGTGCTCATGGGGTCCCTCCGGGAATGGTGAAGTTGAAAAGGTCGCTGTCGAACGCCGCGTAGGACTCGTATTCGACGAGTTCGTAGAGGCGGGCTCGGGTCTGCATCCCCTCGAGGAGTGAGGCCTGGGAGCCGGTGGCGGCGATGGTTTCGAGGGCTCGTTCGATGGCCCCCATGGCCACCCGCAGGGTGGTGACCGGCCAGATCACGACGTTGAACCCCAGGTTCTCCAGGGCGGTGGCGTCGAGCAGGGGGCTCTTGCCGAACTCGGTCATGTTGGCCAGTAGCGGCATGTCGAGCGCAGAGCGGAAGGCGGCGAACTCCGCTTCGCCCTGCAGGGCCTCGGGGAAGATCATGTCGGCGCCAGCCGCCACGTAGGCCTTGGCCCGGTCGATTGCCGTGTCCAGCCCTTCGACGGCTCGGGCATCGGTCCGGGCGCAGATCACGAAGGTCGGGTCCCGCCTGGCCAGCACCGCGGCGTGGATACGGCGGAGCATCTCCTCGGCCGGCACGACCGTCTTGGCGTCGAGATGGCCGCACCGCTTGGGGTTGACCTGGTCCTCCAGGTGGCAGCCGGCCACGCCCGCGTCTTCGAGGGCGGCGATCGTTCGGGCGACGTTGGCCGGCTCCCCGAAGCCGGTGTCGGCGTCGATCAGGACTGGCAGGTCAGTAACCCGGGCGATCTGACCACCCCGGCTGGCCACTTCGCTCAGCGTGGTGAGACCGATGTCGGGAAGAGCCAAGTCGGCCGAGAGCGCCGCCCCTGAGACGTACACGCCGTCGAACCTGTACGACGCCACCACTCGGGCGACCAGGGGTGAGAAGGCGCCAGGAAAGTGCAGGAGGCGTCCCGAGGCGAGACCGTCGCGGAAGG
Organism: Actinomycetes bacterium; assembly: GCA_021846485.1. GTDB lineage: Bacteria > Actinomycetota > Acidimicrobiia > Acidimicrobiales > Palsa-688 > JAKAQB01. The sequence continues at coordinate 5,588 of JAJZWW010000146.1, read as the reverse complement.
CCTGTCGCTTGTCGGCCGGCGTGACGCGACCCGTCGAGGGCTGACCGGGCGCGGACATCAGAAGAGCCCCTTGGCCAGGGCGGCATCATCAAGGGTGCCGTCGGGCAGGGCGACCGACAGGTCGGCCACCTCGTCGACACTGAGCGAACTGACCCTGCCGGCCAGGTCCAAGAACCGGTCCTGCTCGTCGGAGGGGACCACACCCTCGGCCAGGGTGCGGAACTTGGCGACGTACTCCTCCCGGCCGAACGGGCGGGCGCCCAGGGGATGGGCGTCGGGCACCGCGATCTCATCGGTGACCGTCGAGCCGTCGGCCAGGGTGACCGTGACCCGCCCGCCGAATGCCTTCTCGGCAGGATCGCTGGCGTGGTAACGATGGGTCCACTCGGTGTCCTCGGCCGTGTGGATCTTGTGCCACAACGCCACAGTTGACGGGCGACGTGCCCGCTCGGGGAGGTAGGAGCGCTCGTGGTGCCAGCCACCGTCTTCGAGGGCGACGGCAAAGATGTACATGATCGAGTGATCCAGCGTTTCGCGGCTGGCATCGGGGTCGAGCTTCTGCGGGTCGTTGGCGCCGGTCCCGATCACGTTGTGGGTGTGATGACTGGTCGTGATCTCGATGTCGGTCACCTGGGTCAGATCACCCAGGCTGGGGCCGAGCCGCCGGGCCAGGTCGATTAGCGCCTGGGCCTGGTATTCGGCGGAGTGCTCCTTGGTGTAGGTGTCGAGGATGGCCCGCTTCGCCTCACCCGGAGCCGGTAGAGCCACCTGGTACGCGGCTTGGGGACCGCCGAGCAGCCAGGCGATGACACCGTCCTCGCCTTCGTAGATCGGTGACGGGCTGTCCTCACCCCGCATGGCCCGGTCCACCGCCTCGACGGCCATTTTCCCGGCAAAGGCCGGGGCATAGGCCTTCCACGACGAGATGTCACCCTTGCGGCTCTGTCGGGTGGTGGTGGTCACGTGCAGCGACTGGTTGATCGCCTGATAGATCACGCCGGTATCCAGGCCCAACAGGGCACCGATGCCCGCCGCCGCGGAAGGCCCCAGGTGGGCGATGTGGTCGATCTTGTGCTCGTGGAGGCAGATGGCCCGAGCCAGGTCGACCTGGATCTCGTAGGCCGCTGCGATGCCCCGGACCAACGCCGCACCGTCACGGCGGCAATGCTGGCCCACGGCTAGGAGCGGGGGGATGTTGTCGCCGGGGTGGGAGTACTCGGCCGCCAAGAAGGTGTCGTGGTAGTCCAACTCCCGGACCGCGACCCCGTTGGCCCAAGCCGTCCATTCCGGCGAGAACCGTCGGGTGAGGGAAAGGCCAAAGACGGCCGCGCCGGGGGCGAAGGGGTGGCTGCCGGCCTGGGCCCGGGCGTTGGCGACTGGGCGGCGCCGTAGCGAGGCCACCGCCACCGCGGCGTTGTCGATGATGCGGTTGCCGATCATCTCCGCCACGACCGGATCGACCCGAACGGGGTCGGCAGCGACCTCAGCGATCCGCCAGGCCAGCTGTTCCTCGCGCACCAGCCGCTCGTCGGACCGGTAGGTGCGAACCGTCGTGGTCTTCATCGTAGCCCAACCACCAGTTCTGCCGTCTCCCCTGCACCGGCGGTGTCGAAGTCCAACCCCACCGAGCTCGCACCCGACGGAGGTGCCAGCCGCGGGAGCAGTCGCCCGAACGCTACGTAGGTCCACGCACTCGGACGCATCGCCATCTCCACCTCGTCGGCGGAAGCGTCCACCGCCGCCACTGCAGGCCGTTCGGTTAGGGCCGCCAACGCCTCCTCGGCGACAGGTACGTCTCTCGCGTAGGCCGCCGCCACTGCCTCCGCGCCAGCTCGATGGGCGCGCTCGACGACCGCGGCTGCGAGACTGTCCCTAGTCGCGACTCCGCTGATGAGCGACCGCTTCCAACGCAACACTCCGGGTATCTCCTATCTCGCGGTGACACACCTGCCCACGCGCCGTGCCACGTCCCTGACTTACGAACTATATTACACGAAGATGACTTCGGTACTTAGCTGTGGTGAATGTATCCCACGACGACGGAGAACAGCTGACACCTCAGCCTCCAACGAGAAGACCGGGGCCCCGGCTGCGACGATCCACCCTCCCCCCGGGTGGGAACCGGCAGATCACCCCTACACGTGCAGCGTGGCGGTGCTTGCCACCATGGTGGCCCAGACCGCCCGGCTGGCCGAGGAGCTCCAAGCGGGTTTTGACCAGCACCCAGACGCCGTGGTGCTCCGAGCCCTGCCAGGACTTGGGACCATCCTCGGCGCCAGGGTGCTCGGCGAGTTCGGCGACGAGCCCGAGCCGAACCGGTATGCCACCGCCAAGTCTCGCAAGAACGCCGCGCTACGACACCTTGGAAACCGTCTCGTCGGCATTCTCCACGGCTGCCTCGCCAGCCACACCGTCTACAGCGAGAAGATCGCCTGGGGGCATCGAGCAGAGCTCGAACTCACACGAGCTGCTTGACAGCTGCGACCGTGGGATATCTACTCAATGTTGATCCGGACGCGCTCGACCCCGAGAAACTCGACCTGTCCGAGTCGTCTCCTCTCGCTTCTGGTCTCATGACCGCGCCTGAGTCATCTCTGCCGGGCGGAAGCGCTGGCGAGCTGCTTGGCGGGAGACCCCGAGAGCGGCGGCAATGTGGTTCCAGGATCTCCCGTGCGCCCGCGCCGTCTCGACGGCCTCCCGCAGGCGGGCCTCGTCTTGGCGAGTTGCCTCGGCCGCCGTCGCTACCGCCCGGAGGTCGGTCAGGTCGCCGGCCTGGGTGACCTCGGGGTCCAGAGTCTCGGTCAATAAGCGGTATCGCTCGGCAGCTCGCTCGATCTCTTCGTCGGTGTGCTTCATGTCCATCGCCTTGTCATCGGAGGAACAGGTAGAACTCGCGGCTCAGCTCCATGGCGTGGATGACGACCGGATCCTCGCCCTCGAGATCCAAGACCCCGATCTCCAGCAACGACCCATCAGCCGCCGGTCCTATCAGCATGGTGAGATCTTTGCCGAGGTCGATCCGCCGCATGGCATTGCGGACGGCATGACGGATGTCTTCTTCGCTGACGCCAGGCCTGCTTGCCGGCTGGCCGATGCGGATCTCGACAACTTACCTTGTCTAGGTTACCGCGCTGGCTGCCGAGATCCAACGTCAAGCCAGAACTACAGCTCACGCGCGTGGAGTCGAGCATGACATCGCACATTGTCCGCACCGCTCTCTCGACTCACGACCACCCGCTGGTTCCGATGCGACCCCTCCCACCATCAGCCATGTCGACGTCGCCAGGCTACGAAGAACCGATCACCTGGGCGGCCTCGTACACGAATACCGGATGGTCGCCTGACCTGGGCGGACGGGGTTCTCAGCACTCACAGGTCAATCGCCCCACGGCGAGCATGGGGACGACAACGACGAAGACCCACAACCACGGCGCTCGCCGGGACAGGAACACCCGCAGCGACGACGGCCCGCGGACAGGAGCGGCTGGTTGCTATTGGTGAATTCGGGACGGCTCAGTTCGTTCCTTGCACGCCGCGGCCGCGTGACCCAGCTGATTTGCGCTCCTATCGGATCGGGCGGTTCGACAGAGACCGCAAGCCGACCCGCTGAGCGCGGGACGCAAGATCGCCTCGGCATCGGGCTGGCAACCCGGCCCGGCCGTCTAGCATTCCGCCGCTGAACTGCGATCCGGCGAGACCGGGATGAAAGTCAATGGAACGATGAGACCACGCGTATCGCGTGCTCGACCGTAGCACCCAGGCGTCAAACACGGTAAAGCTCGTGTTGAAGTCAAGGAGCATGCAAGCCGAAGATCACCGTGCCGTTGGTGCTCGCGCTGACCCAATGAGTTTGTCGCATACGACGCGGCGCAGCGGGATGCCGATCGTCGACCCGACCCAGCCTCTGGCGGCCCGGACAGCTCCCTCGATGCGCTCCGGTGACCGCCCCGGAACGTAAAGAGATTCCGCGAAGCGCTCGGCGAGACGCTCGTCCCGAATCGGATAACGGAAGCATCGGCGTTCATCGCTAACGACGGCAAGGCCGGCTCGTTCCAGACGAGCATGGAGACGCCCGAGGTGCACGCTGTTCGGATAAGCGGGGCGCACCTCGCGAAGGGCTGCGAGCAGGCGTACGTAGCGGATGCGGTCTCGCGTGCTCAACGGGAGCGACCCTGGCAGGAGGAGGATCACTGTGCCGTCGTCGCGGAGCACGCGGTGGATCTCGGCGAGCACGACGTCGACCGGATCGAAGAGCATGAGCGCCATGGAGCACGCCACGAGGTCGAAGCTGGCGTCTCGAAATGGCTGCCTCTGTCCGTCGCCTCGGAGCAGCACCCTCGGGAGCACCTTCGCTGCTCGCGCCAACTCGCCCGGAGACCGGTCCACGCCCACCCAACGGAGGTGGGGAGCTGTGGTCTGGAGCGGGCCAGTTCCACAGGCGAGGTCGAGTGCCACAACGCCGGGGCTGCGGGGCGCGACGGCGAGCAGCCAGGCATATGGGTTCGTGCCGTTGACGTCGCAGGCATCCGACAAGATATCCTCGGTGATCCCGGGGCGGTCCTCGTGAAACCGGTCGAGATAGGACGTCCACGGGTTGGCCGCGCTGGAGGCCGGGGACGTCATCGGTTCGTGCCGCGCCGGCGCCGAAAGGGGGCGAGGTAGCCAACGCTGGCGACGACGAAGGGCACGAGGTAGTTCGTGACAATGCGCGCCCAAGTGGATACGTCGAGGTGGCCGGATGCGATGACGGTGCCCTCGTTCACGCCGGACAGGATCGTGCCGACCACGCTCGCCACGACAACGCCGGTGCGGAAGGTATAACCGCGGGCGACCAACACACACATCTCGAGCGGAGAGGACCACGACGGCGGGCGGCGCTTCGGACTCTCGGGTGCGATGTCGTGGTCTATGGCGGTTTCTTCTTTCCCGCGGGCGTCGAACAACGTCGACGGTCCGCTCACTGCGACGACCGGCGCTGCGGCCGGGGTGGAGCTCCTGACGCGCTCCGTAACATCACGCGGCGTGTTTCCCGGATCCGGCGATGCGCTGGTCACCGCCCCTCCGAGAGAGTCGAGGCATACCGTGTCAGCCGGGCAACGGCGAGGTCCCGGGGACGACGCTCGCCGATTCGACTGAGTGCTGACTTGATCAACACGAGCCACTCGGCGTCCTCGCTGCATTCCCAACACGCTGCGAGATGCCGCCGGACTGAGACAGCGAGACTCGGGTCGGCTTCGCCGTCGAGATAGGTTTCTACCCCTCGGCGCAGGGCTCGGTGCTCTCTCGTGCTCACCACGGACCAGGAACCCGCTCCCCTCGGCGTACATTCCCTGGAATGCTGAGTCGGGTGAGGGGGTTCCACTTACGTGCACGAAGCCTTTGAGCGCCAACAGGGCGAGGACGCCTTCGCCCGCTACGTGCTGCCCGAGCTGGAGGTTCTCGCCAGGGTCGCGTTCTCGATCACTCGGAACACCGCCGATGCCGAGGACCTCGTCCAAGAGACGCTGTTGTGCGCCTACCGGGCAATCGACCGCTTCGACGGCGCCCACCCCCGGGCCTGGCTGTTCACCATCATGCGCAATGCCGAG
>JAJZWW010000145.1 GCA_021846485.1 Actinomycetes bacterium | reverse complement strand
GTCGAAGACCTTGCGGCGCATGGTCTGCTCCTTCGTCTCTGTCTGGCCCGACGTGTCTCGCCGTGGCCTCTATGATCACTGTGCGCTTCGGCATCGCCGCGCCGCCAGGGTCGAACGGCCCCGAACCATTAGGGCCGAAGGTCCTTGTGTCGCTGTGCCGGCCGTCACCGGCGCCCGGTGCAGCACCTCCGGCGCCGGGCACGGTGCCCGAGTGCAGGTGCTCGTGTGTCGGAAGACCCACATTTCTTCGAGCGCACGGGGAGCTTGCCGTAGCCGGTGAGGACGCCAAGGTCGGCGATGTCGAGCTGAGGGGCCAGGGGGAGACGATGCGGCCTTCAGCGAACGGGCGGCCGCACGAGAATGTCACGGATCTCGTCGTGCGGGCGGGGGATCACATGGGCCGACACCACCCGTCCGACGGCCAAGGCCGCCACCCGCCCGGCGTCGACCGCCGCCTGCACCGCGCCGACGTCCCCGGCGACGAGGATCGTGATGAGGCCTCCGCCGACCTGTTGTTTGCTCACCAAGCGTACGTTTGCCGCCTTTAGCATGGCGTCAGCAGCTTCGGTCGCCACCACCAGGCCCATCGTCTCGACCAGGCCGAGAGCCTGGTCACCGAGTTCAGTCATGAGGGTCCTCCTCTAGGACGTGCTGGCCGAGGAGCAGGCGTAGCTCACCCGATTGCGCGGGGGTGCTGCTGAACACGCGGAAGCCGAGGTCGTGCAGGGCCGTGGCCGACGTTACGGCATTTCCGGTCAGGCGCACCCCGACCCGGGTCTGGGCGTCGGTGCCCACCAGCCCGGCCAGGAGTTGCGTCAACAGCGGCGGCAGCTCGGTGTAGGAGTCGGTGTAGAGGAGCTCCTCGGGCCGGCCGAGGGTCGTACGCACCAGTTCGGCCAGGTCGATCCACAGCGGACGACCTCCGGCGGCCAGATCTGTGGCGTCCACCAGGACGGCGGGATTCTGCAGGACCGCTCCGACCGTCAGTTCGGGGCCGACCTCGGCCGCGAACTGTTCGAGCTCCTCGGCCGAGGTGATCCCGGCGGCCAGCAGCCCGAGACCTGTGTGGCCGGTCTTCTGCGTCGCCGCGAGGGCACCCCGGGCATAGGCGGCGATCAGCCTCCTGGCCCCGAGGGGCATGAGCAGGTGGGGGGCGAGGGTGGTCCACTTCTCCACCCAGGCCCGTGCCCGGCCTGAGGTCAGGTTGGGCACACGCACGTCCACGGCCAGGTCCCCGGCGGCCGCCAGGAGCGGCTCCAGGGCGGTCGCCGTCGCGTCGGCGACCGCCACCTCGATGTCCGCCTCGGGGGCGTCGGGATCGGCGCTGTAGCGCTCAATGGCCTTCAGGAGGACCGGGAGCCGGCCCACCGCCTGCAATAGGTCGGTCAGGGGGACGATCCCGACCCCGGCGGCCCCGGTGCCACGAGCCAGCTCGACGGGCAGGGCCGAAGTAGCCTCGGTCCAGAGGGTCGCGCCGGAGCGGTCGTCGGCCCAGTCGAGCAGCTCGTTGAGCGCATCCAGGTTCCTCGTCGGTACCCGGCGGGGTAGCTCCCCCAGGATGATCTCGCCGGTGGCCCCGTCCACCGAGATCGTCGTGCCCTCCGAGACCCGCCGGCCACCGGCCACGAAGGCACGCTCTTCGAGGCGCACCTCGATGTCCTCGCATCCGACGACGCAAGGCTTGTCGAGGGCCCGCGACACCACCGCGGCGTGGCTCGTCGCTCCCCCCCGGGCCGTGACTATGGCTCGGGCCGCCAGGATGCCGCGAAGGTCCTGCGGGCTCGTAGTCGGACGGACCAGGACCACCTCGCGCCCCGCTGACGCGTGCTCCACCGCCCGGTCGGCGTCGAAGACCGCCTCCCCGCTGCCGTGGCCCGGGGAGGCGGGGACACCCTTGGTGAGCAGGTGTCCCGAAGCCCGGGCCGAATCGACCGCTTCCTGGTCGAACTCGGGGGACACGAGCCGCTTCACCTGGTCGCGACTCACCCGCAGCACGGCGTCGGCCGGATCGATGAGGCCTTCGGACACCATTGCGGTCGCGATGTGCACAGCGGCGGCCGCCGAACGCTTGGCCGGCCGCACCTGCAGCAGGTAGAGGGTCCCGGCCTCGACGGTGAACTCGATGTCGAGCGCGTCGCGATACTCCTGCTCCAGCCGCTGCCCGTAGCCCTCGAGCTCGGTCACGATGGAAGCCCAGTCGGCCTCGGCTGCGTCGAGCCCGACGGGGGTCCTGGTGCCGGCCACCACCTCTTCGCCCTGGCCTCCGGCCAGGTACTCCCCGTATAACCGGGGAGCCCCCGTCGACGGGTCCCTCGTGAAGGCCACGCCGCTTCCAGCCGGGGTGCCCAGGTTGCCGAACACCATAGCTTGAACCGTGATGGCCGTACCGAGATCGTGGGGGATCCCGTGGTGCTCGCGGTAGAGGCGGGCCCGCCGGGAATCCCACGAATCGAGCACGGCCCGGACGGCCGCCTCCAGCTGCTCGTGCGGGTTCAGCGGGACCGGGCCGGACTCGGCGGCCAGAACCTCGATGACCCGGTGCTCCAGCGCCGCGGCTGTGTCGGCGTGGAGTCGTTCTGCCGCCCGGGACCGCTCGGTGGCGATGCCGTCGGCCAGCACCTCCGGGTCGACGTCGAGGACGATGTCGGAGAACATGGACCAGAATCTCGTCCAAGTGTCGAGAGCGAAGGAGGGGTCGCCGGAAGCCGCAGCCAGCCGCAGCACTGACCGCCGGTCTAGTCCCAAGTTGAGTACGGTGTCCATCATGCCGGGCATGCTGATCTGGGCGCCCGAGCGGACCGAGACGAGGAGCGGGACCCCGGTGTCCCCCCCGAACGCCTTGCCCGTCTGAGCCTCGAGACGGGCGATCTGCTCCCGGCACCCGGCTAGGATCCCGAGCGGTATCTGCCGGCCCTCACTCTGGTAAATGCCGCAGGCCGCCGTTTCGACAACGAAGGCCGGCGGCACCCGCAGACCGAGCCGCCGCATCCGGGCCAGGCCGGCCGCCTTGCCACCGAAGCGGGCGACGTCGAGCGGGTCTATGAGGTCGACGTCGTGGACCAACCGGCGGCCTGTGCTCGCCGGATGGCTCACTCGGCCGGCTCCGCGACGTCACGCGGCCGGCCGAGTACGGTGAGGATGTCCTCGTGGAACTCGAACCAGATGCTGTGGATGGAGTCCACGTCCGGGCTGACCAAATAGGCGATCTGCCCCTTGTCCACCGCTTCGATGGCCTGGGTGAACCGCTGGGAGTAGACGCCGTAGCGGGGGATCCGGTCGATGATATGGCCGAGGGCTCGCACCTGCCGCTCTACGAGCTTGAGGAGCCGTTCTAGCTTCGAAAGATCGCCACCATCCTGCTGCCAGTCGGTGACCACCTTCAGGAACTGCGAGTTGAGCAATTCAAACCGCTTGTACCAGTCCTCCACGACCTGGTCCTCGCGGCTGGCCGCGTAGCGTTCTGAGAACTCTCCTAGGACGGCGTGGACTCCGTCCTCGGAGAGCATCAGCATGCCCTGACCCACATCGATCACCCGACCGGACGCCTCGGCGCCAGCCAAGACCCTCTCGACCGCCTGCTCCGGAAGACCCGTGGAGGCACTGACGGCCGCGCTGGTGGCGATCTTCTTCAAGTAGATGCTATTGAGCGCGAGGAACTCCTCGTCGGTCATCGGGTCTCCGCGGTCGGGCGGTCAGAGAATGCTGTACTTGGACCGGCGCAGATCCGTCCCCTCGGGGAAGGGCAGGTATCCGGACCCGGAGAAGATCTTCTGGGGCACTGTGACCTGGACGAAATTCCGCTTTGTGATCTCGTAGTAGTAGTTCGAGACCCGCTGGTCGATCTCCCAGAAGTTGTACTTGGCGCACACCTCGTCGTAGAGGCCGGTGGCCCGGAGGTAGGGCAAGATCATGTCGATGTAGTAACTGTAAATCCCATTTGTGCAGAGGATCCGCTTTGACATGCGCAGAGTCTTGTCGTACATCTTGACCGTGGCCTCACGGATCTTCTCGAGATGCGGCTCGGTGTCGCTGAGAGGGAGCTCGTAGACCTCGCCCATGGGCGTGTCCCACTTCTCCCGCACGAAGATGGCTCCGCCGATGATAGCCGGAATGTAGTTCTTCGGCTGCGTGAAGGTAGTAGAGATGTCGTTGACCCGGATCTCTTGGAGGCCCATCTTGGTCGGGTCGAGTACCAACGCCAGCGTGTAGCAGTGCGGCAGGTCGGCGCAGATGTCGCTCCAGTGGTACACCTCCTCGTTGACGAAGAGGTCCCGGATGATGAGGATCCGCCCGTCGGGGAGAATGTAGGGCCCGGTGTCGCCGAGGCCCAGCCGGCAGTCGTAGTGGTCGAAGAAGGCCAGCAGTTCGGCGGTGGCGTTGAACTTGGTAAAAGTGTCGTGGTCGGGCGACCCTCCCTCGAAGTCCACGACCTGCGACATGGCCTGGTCGATGACGGACTGCTCGTGGATGGTGCAACGGTAACGGTCCTGGGAGTTGAGGATGTAGCCGTCCTGGCGCTTTCCCCAGAGGACGCGCTGCATGAACTTCAAGATGGTGTTCGACTCCTCGACGTAGTCGTTGGGTTCGATCACCTCGAGAGCGAGCAGACCGCAGCGCCCCATGCCAAATGCGACCGCACCCAGGCACCAGTCGTGCACGCAGTTGATCTTCGTTCCCATCTGCGTGCGGGCGCTCGCCCCGATGTCCATGATTCCCTTGGCGCCGACTTGGTCGGTCATGAGCATCATGAACTCGGGATACCGGTAGAACTCCTGCATGAACGCCAGGATTTCGTACTCCTGGCGAGGGATCATGCCCGAGACCCCCTCGGTGGCCCGCATGACAAGTACATCCCAGATGTTCCATGCGAGGTAGTTGTTGAGGTCGTTCAGTTCGTCGAGGGTGAACTGGTCCTTCAGGACGTCCTCCTCGGAGACCTTCTCCATCACCTTGGTTTTCATCCGCTGGCGCATCAAGCGGTCGCCGAGGATCCCGTCCGGGATCGGCTCGAGATCCGCGAAGTTGCCGGTGTAGACGAGCGGCTGGAACCGGACGCCCTCGTCGCCATCCTCGTATCGCTTCAGGTACTCCGCGCCGTGCGCGCTGACAGTCATGGGTCGCACTCCTCCTTCTGGGCTTGGATCTGATTGGATAACGTTCAAAGAGCGATGACGCGGCCGACCAGAGAGTCGGAGCAATCGAGGCTTACCTCCACCCCGTCGAGCGCCTTCACGATTTCGTCGAAGTGCGAGTCGTCGGTCTCGCCGGGTACGTAGCGCGAACTGCTGCTGAGCAGCCAGGCGGTCATCACACACGGGGTCTGGAACTCCCGCGACAGGATCCCGAGGTGGGACTCAGGAGCCCCAGACATGGTGATAACGCCAATTGCACCCATCGAGAGGGCGGGGGCCAGGAAGGTCGTCGTACCACCGCGCACGAGTAGGATATGCTCGCCGAGCCTCCCGCTCCGGATGAGGGCCATGACCGAGGGCGGGTCCGACAGGTACTTGACCCTCCCGCTCGGCGACTTGTTGGTCTCGAAGGCATTGTAGCCCTCAGCAAGTACGTTCGACAATCTCCACTCCTTTCGGGTCAGGTCCGGCGCGAGCCGGACGGTGCAGGTAATGAAGGGGATCGGGCCGCCGAGATGCGGCGGATGGCCGAGACGAGAGTCGGGTCGGTTCGTTGATCGTGCTGGCTGCTGTGCGATGTCCGGCTATCGGGCGCTGCGGTCTGGACGGCCCGGTAGCGCCGCTCCCGGCGGAGCTGCCCGGCCGTGGCGGCTGTGGCAAGGGCCGGTCTCGGGATGGCACAGGCGCAGGTTCTGGCCCCGTCGGGCTCCGCGCAGGAGCAGGTCGGGGAGGTGGAACAGGATTCTGCGGCCGGGTCGGCCGGGTCAGCCAGGATGGCCACGAGTTCTTGAGGCCAGAGGGCGACAGTTTCGGCCCCGGCGGCCAGCAGGGCGTCTCGACTGTGCATTCCCCAGTCCACGCCGATGGCCCGCACGTTGCACCTGCGGGCCTCCTTGACATCGCCCACCGTGTCGGTCACGAGGACCACCTCGAAGTTGGAGTGGCCGTTGCCCTCGTCGTAGTGTGGCGAGCAGCGTCGGGTGTGGCCGTAGGAGGGCTCGTCGAGCAGTTGGAGGAGGGCGGCCTCCTTGCTGGTGCCGAGTTCACCCGAGAAGACGTGGGCGAAGCACTCCGCGACCCCCTCCGCCTCGAGAATGCGCCGGATGGCCGTCATGGCGTTGGACGACAGGACACCCAGCGGGTAGCGCTCGGCCAGGGTCTTCACCACGTCGCGCATGCCCGGGATGAACCCTGGCACGTACCTCTGTCGCAGCCCGTCGAGGAAGTGGCGGCGCACTTCGGCTTCCTGCTCGGGTGAATCACACAGCCGAGCCAGGCTTTCGTAGAAGTTCTCCCGGAACAGCTCGAAGAATGTCTCCGCGCTGTGCACCGGCAGGCCGTAGCGGGATGCCGTCTCCTGGAAAATCTCCCACGACGCGGCGCGGGTCTGGACCAGCGTTCCGTCCATGTCGAACACGACCAGACGAGTGGTCATCGGATCTAGGCCAGCTCGGATGAGGTCGGGGGCAGAGCCCGGCCTTCGGTCAGGCGGGTCAGGTCCACGAAGTCCTGGACCTCGCCGTAACCGGTCTGGCCGTCCGAGGTCCACCGGGCCAGGACGTTGAACCCGACCACATTGGGCCATGCCTGCCAGGGGAAGCGCGTGAGCCCTTGGCCACTCAGGCGGTACTCGTCGCCTTGGCCGTCGGTGACGGCGATGTCGAGCCGCCGGGCAAAAAAGTCGCCGTCGCGCTCGATGCGGCCGGAACCGGCGGCCAGGCCGACCCACTTGCCGTCCTGGATCACGTAACCGTGCATCAGACTGAGTTCCGTGCCGCCGGCCGTCTCATCGAACGAGAAGATGCCGTGGACGGCATACTGGCTTGAGAAATGGGCGTGCAGCCAGCTCATGTTGGGACCGCCCCGTTCGAGGCGCGGGCCCCAGCTGTGGTCCATCGTACTCACGCAGTCAATGGGGATCTCCCGGCCTCGCAAGGCGACCCGGCCGCGGTAACGGCCGGTCTGGTCGAAGTGCCCGTTGTACGCCGTGCCCCATGCGAAGCTCCCGTGGCTCTGGGTCGCCGTCACGGGGTCCATCTCGGGATCGTGGATGTCGAAGGGAGGCATGAGTGCCTCGTATGTGACGTCGATCATGGTGCCCGACCCATCGTCATACTCGATCCTCCAGCTGTCATTCGGCCGGATGGTCGTCACGGACAACCCGTTGGCCAGCGAGTACGTCCTGAGGGAACGAGGTTCGGGCATCGGCAGGTGGCACCGCATGTCGCAGAAGTCGGCCCGCCAGGGCTGGGGGGCATCCCTCGAGTTCATGCAGATCGTGGAGTGGACCACGCCGAGGTTGGGACGGAAGAGGGCGTACACCCCCACGTTGAGCGGTTCCTCAGCCGCGTAGAAGCCAAAGTAATTGGTCTCGGCCCAGCTCGCGTCGCCCTCGGCCGGAGTGTGGAACTCGGCGGCGTCGTCGGTGATCATCTATCAACCTCCCTGGGTCACCGCCGGATGATCCCCCTGGCCACCCGTCCGAGCGACAGTCTGCCAACGCGCGCAGCTCACTTC
>JAJZWW010000144.1 GCA_021846485.1 Actinomycetes bacterium | reverse complement strand
GGGCGGGCCGTCTCCGGGTCGAGGTGGCGGGGGAGCCCCGGGGAGTGAGTAGGGTCGATCGCCGATGAGCCTCGCCGGCCGCCTCGAGCTCCCCGACCCTGCGTCGGCGCGCGTCGGCCTGCCCGCTGCCCGCCACCCCGGCCTGCGCCCCACCCCTCCCTGGGACGACCCCGCCCTGGGGGAGATCATCGTCCCGGCGTCGGAGCTGCAGGAGCGTATCGGGGTCCTCGGGGCGGCGGTCACCGCCGACTACGCCGGCCGGCCGCCGCTGCTCGTGGGGGTGCTCAAGGGGGCGTGCATCTTCCTGTCCGACCTGGCGCGCGCCGTCGGCCTCCCGGTGGAGGTGGACTTCATGGCGGTGTCGTCCTACGGGGACGCCACGAGGACCAGCGGGGTCGTGCGGATCGTCAAGGACCTGGACATCGATCTCTCGGGCCGCCACGTGCTGATCGTGGAGGACATCGTCGACTCCGGGCTCACCTTGTCGTTCCTGCGCCGCAACCTCCTCGCCCGCCACCCGGCCTCCCTCGAGGTCTGCGCCCTGCTGGTCAAAGACGGGCTGCAGGAGACCCCCCTGGACCTCGCCTACGAGGGTTTCCGGATACCGCCGGAGTTCGTCGTCGGCTACGGCCTCGACGTCGCCGAGCGCTACCGCAACCTCCCCTTCGTCTGCGAGTACCTGGAGGGCGAGCCGGCGGCCGGCGGGAGGTGAGCGCCCTGTCCGGCGACCGGCCCGACGGGGCTCACGGGGCGTTCGGCGCCTCAGGGGAGGTCGACTTGGAGCGCATCGCCGCGGCGGTGCGCGAGATCCTCTCGGCGATCGGCGAGGACCCCGACCGCGACGGCCTGCTCGAGACCCCCGCGCGGGTGGCGCGGATGTACGCCGAGGTCTTCTCCGGCCTCCGGGAGGACCCCGACCGCCATCTCGAGGTGACCTTCGAGGCCCGCCACGACGAGATGGTGATGGTCAAGGGCATCCCCCTCTACAGCATGTGCGAGCACCACCTGCTGCCCTGGCACGGGCTGGCGCACGTCGCCTACATCCCCAACTCCGACGGGCGGATCACCGGCTTGTCCAAGCTCGCCCGGCTGGTGGAGGGCTACGCTCGCCGCCCGCAGGTCCAAGAGCGGCTCACCACGCAGGTCGCCGACGCGCTGGAGGCGACCCTCGAGCCGGCCGCGGTGCTGGTGGTCGTGGAGGCCGAGCACATGTGCATGTCCATGCGCGGCGTGCGCAAACCCGGCTCGCTGACCCTGACCTCGGCGGTGCGGGGGTTGTTCCGGCGCAACGCCGCCTCCCGCAACGAGGCGATGAGCTTCATCAACCGCTGATTCCCTATGGAGGATGGGGTGCTCCCTCGGACCCGCCTCCCCTGCGACGGTCGCCGGCCGGCGAGTGCCGGGGCGGGGATGCCGAGAAGGAACTTGCCTGCTGAGCTTCTTCGCCAGCCCCCAGCTCGGGGCTCGGGTGCGAAACAGTCGAGCAGGCAAGTTCCTCCTCGGTAGCCTGGGCCCGGTGAGCCTGGTCATGGGTGTCTTGAACGTGACACCCGATTCGTTCTCCGACGGGGGCTGCTGGCTCGACCATGCTCGGGCCGTCGAGCACGGCCTGGCGATGGCCGCGGAGGGTGCCGACGTGGTCGACGTGGGTGGGGAGTCCACCCGACCGGGAGCGGGACCGGTCGCCGAGGACGAGGAGCTGCGCCGGGTGCTCCCCGTCGTCGCCGCGCTCGCCCCCCACGTGCGGGTGTCGGTCGACACCCGCAAGGCGGCGGTCGCCGAGGCCGCGGTCGGCGCCGGCGCGACCATCGTCAACGACATCTCGGCCCGGCTCTGGCCGGTCGCCGCGGCGACCGGGGCCGGGTGGGTGGCGATGCACCTGCCCGCCGACCCGGCGGTGATGGCCGACTACGCCGCCCGCTACCGCGGCGACGTGGTGAGCGACGTGGTGGCCCACCTGGTCGCCCGGGCCGAAGGGGCCCGCGGCGCCGGCGTGGAGGAGGTCTGGATCGACCCGGGCATCGGGTTCGGCAAGACCGCGACCCACAACTTGATCCTGCTGCGCCACCTGGACCGGCTGGTGGCCACCGGTTGGCCGGTGCTCGTCGGCACCAGCCGCAAGCGCTTCCTCGGGCCGCTGTCCTCCCCGCCCGGGGAGGATCCCGCACCGCCCGGCGACCGCCTCGAGGCGTCGGTGGCGACGGTGGCATGGGCGATGGCCCAGGGGGCGGCGATGGTCCGGGTCCACGACGTGGCCCCCACGGTGTGGGCGGCCCGGATGCTCGCCGGGGCAGCCGGTCCCGCCCCGAACGGAGCCGGCCCCGGCCCCACCGGCCCGGTGGCGGCGGTGGGACGGTGAAGGGGAAGTGGGCCCAGGGGATCCCGCCCCGCTTCTTCGAGTGGGTCATCAAGGGGCACCTCGCGGTGAGCGAGCGTCCCGGCGGCTACGCCCGCAACCACCGCAAGGTGCGCCGCCACGAGGAGCTGCTCTGGTTGCGGGACCAGGGCTTCACCCGGATCGTGTCCCTCCTGCCCTCACCGCACAACCTGCACGCCTACGACGAGGCCGACATCCCCGCGACCCACCTGCCCTTCGGCCCGCACGACGAACCCGCCGCGGTCCTCCCCGAGCTGTACGCCCGGCTGAAGGGGTGGATGGCCGACGGCGAGCGGGTGCTCGTCCACCAAGAGGAGCTCAACGACCGGCTGATGGGGGTCCTCGCCGGCTACCTGCGGTGGTCGGGGATGATCCCCTCGGGAGCCCAGGCGATCGCCGTCGTCGAGCGCATCCTCCACCGCCAGATGGGCTCCGAGGGGCGGCTGCTGGTCGCCGCCGCCCCCAGCCTCGCCGGCCACGCCCCCGAGCCACTCGGCTCCTAGCGCGATGGCACCCGAGCCGCCGCCGGGGGCGGACCGCATCGAGCTTCGCGGGCTGCGGGCTCTCGGTACCCACGGGGCGCTGCCCGAGGAGCGCCTGCGCGCCCAGCCGTTCGAGGTGGACCTCGACCTCGTCGCCGACCTCCGCGCCGCCGGGCGCTCCGACGAGCTGTCCGACACCGTCGACTACGGGACGGTCGCCACGGCGGCCGCCGCCGTGGTGGAGGGTCCCCACGCCGAGCTGCTCGAGGCCCTGGCCGAGCGGGTCGCCGCCGCGGCGCTCGCCGCCGGCGGTGGCCGGCTGGTGGCGGTGACCGTGACGGTACGCAAGCTGCGCCCCCCCGTGGCGGTAGCGCTCGAGTCGGTGGCGGTGCGCGTCACGCGCGCTGCGGCGCGACCCGCCCGGTGACCCCTGGAGGGACCCGCCGGCGGGTCTTCCTCGCCCTCGGCTCCAACCTCGGCGACCGCTGGGCCCACCTGGCCGGGGCAGTCGCCGCCCTACCGGACGTGGTCGCCGTCTCCCCCGTGTACGAGACCGACCCCGTCGGGGGCCCGGGCGGTCAGGGGGCGTTCCTCAACGCGGTGGTCGAGCTCGACACCGATCTCGACGCCCACCAGCTGCTGGCCGCCGCCCGCCGGGCGGAGCAGGCCGCCGGCCGGGTCCGCCGGGAGCGCTTCGGACCGAGGACCCTCGACGTGGACGTGCTGCTGGTCGGCGACGAGCGGGTCGACGAGCCCCCCGAGCTGGTCGTCCCCCACCCCCGGATGTGGGAGCGGGACTTCGTCCTCGCGCCCCTCGCCGACCTGGCCCCCGAGCTGGTCGCCGGCCACCCCCGGGGGGGAGGGGGCGGGGTCCGCCCCGCCGGTCGCCTCCCCGGCCCCCGCCGGACCTCTTCCCGATCTTGAGCGCCCGGGTAGTGACCCGCCGCGAGGAGTGGGCGGAGGCGCTCGACGAGGCCCGGTCCGGGGGAGCGACGGTGGGCCTGGTGCCGACCATGGGAGCCCTCCACGGGGGGCATCTCTCCCTCGTGCGGAGGGCGGCGGCGACCACCGCCACCGTCGCGGTGAGCGTCTATGTCAACCCCCTCCAGTTCGGGCGGGACGAGGACCTGGCCCGCTACCCCCGCGACCTGGAGCGCGACGTGGCGGTGGCGACCGCCGCCGGCGCCCAGCTGGTCTTCGCCCCGGAGGCGGGGGAGATGTGGCCCGAGGCGCCGGCGACGACGGTCCACGTGAGGGGGATCACCGAGCCCTTCGAGGGCGAGGCGCGACCGGGGCACTTCGACGGGGTGGCGACGATCGTCACCAAGCTGCTCTCGCTGTCGGGTCGCTGCCTCGCCTTCTTCGGTGAGAAGGACTTCCAGCAGCTGGCGGTCGTCCGCCGCCTGGTCCGGGACCTGTCGCTGCCGGTGGAGGTGGTCGGCTGCCCCACCGTGCGCGACGCCGACGGCCTCGCCCTCTCCAGCCGCAACGCCTACCTGGCCCCGGCGGAGAGGGCCGCCGCCCCCCGGGTCTACGCCGCCCTGCTCGCCGGCCGGCGGGCGGTGGAGGGCCGGGGAGCCCGGCGGCCGGGGGAGGTGGAGGCCGCGATGGCCGCCGTGCTGGCGGACGACCCCCGGTTCGCGCTGGACTACGCCGCCGTGGTCCGACCCGACGACCTGAGCGTCCCCACCGTGGTCGCCGGCGAGGTGCGCCTGCTCGTCGCCGCCCGCCTCGGCGGCACCCGGCTCGTCGACAACCTCCCAGCCCGCTCCCCCCACCCCGAGGGCCCCTAGGTGCTGCTCACCGTCGACGTCGGCAACACCCAGACCGTGCTCGGCCTGTTCGTTCCCGGGGACGGCCCGGCGGGCAGCGGGACCGAGCTGCTCCACACCTGGAGGGTGGCGACCGTCTCCAGCCGCACCGCCGACGAGCTCGCCCTCCAGCTGGCCGAGCTGCTCGGAATGCACGGCCTGAAGGTGGCCACCGCGGTCAGCGGGGTGGCCGTCGCCTCGGTCGTGCCCCGGCTGCGCAGCGCCCTGCGGGAGATGACCGACAGCTGGTACCAGGTGCCGACGGTGATCGTCGAGCCCGGGGTCAGGACCGGCATGCCGATCCTCTACGACAACCCCCGGGAGGTCGGAGCCGACCGCATCGCCGACGCCGTCGCCGCCTTCGAACGCTACGGCGGGCCGACGATCGTGGTCGACTTCGGCACCGCGACCACCTTCGAGGTGGTCTCCGCCCGGGGGGAGTACCTCGGCGGGGTGATCCTCCCGGGGGTCGAGATCTCCATGGAGGCGCTGTTCGCCAGGGCCGCGCTCCTGCCCAGGGTGGAGCTGGTGGAGCCGGCGAGCGTGCTCGCCAAGAGCACCGTCGAGTCCGTCCAGGCGGGCGCGATCTACGGCTTCGCCGCGCAGGTCGACGGGATCTGCCGGCGCCTGAAGGCCGAGGTCGGCCCGGCGACGGTGGTCGCCACCGGCGGGCTCGCCGGGCTCATCGGGCCGGTCTCGGAGGCGGTCGACCACCACGAGCCGTGGCTCACCCTCGACGGCCTACGCCTCATCTTCGGCCGCAACCGCCCAGGGTGAGCAGGCAGCCGGCGAGGGTGGGGTCCACGCTGGATAACATCGAGGCGTGGGGGAGTGCCCGAAGTGCGCCACGGTCGGCCCTCCCGGGTCGCGCTTCTGCGTGGGCTGCGGCGCCCCGATCGCCCGGACGTGCCCGTCGTGCGGCCAGCCGGCGGCGGACGGGGACCGCTTCTGCGCCGGGTGCGGGAGCGCCCTGGTCGCCCGCGGGCCGCTCCCGCCGGCGGGGTCCCCGGCCGCCGTACCCGCGGACCCCGCCCCGGAGGGTCCGGCCGGTGCCGGGGCGGGTCGGGAGCGGCGCCGGGTCTCGGTGCTGTTCTGCGACCTGGTCGGCTACACCGCGCTGGCTGACGGGACCGACCCCGAGGAGACCCGGGAGCTGCTGTCGGGGTACTTCGAGCTCGCCCGGACGGTCGTGGCCCGCTACGGCGGGACGGTCGAGAAGTTCATCGGTGACGCGGTGATGGCCGTCTGTGGCGTCCCGGCGGCCCACGAGGACGACGCCGAGCGGTCGGTGCGGGCCGGCCTGGAGCTGGTCGGGGCGGTCGCCGCCTACGGCACCAGCCGGGGCCAGCGCATCCAGGCGCGCGTCGGCGTCGCGTCGGGGCAGGTGGCCACGGTCGAGGCGGCCGGCGAGGGCCTGGTGGTCGGAGACCAGGTGAACCTGGCGGCCCGGGTGCAGGCGGCGGCCGAGCCGGGGACCTGCTCGGTCGACGAGGTCACCCGCCGCCTGGCCGAGCGGGCGATCGCCTTCGAGGAGACGGGTGAGCACCGCCTGAAGGGCATCCCGGGGTCGGTGCGGCTCCACCGTGCCCTGCGGGTCACCTCCCGGGTCGGCGGAGCCCGGCGCAGCAGCGAGGTGGAAGCGCCGCTCGTCGGCCGGGAGGCCGAGCTGCACGCGGTGAAGGGCCTGTTCCACGCCAGCGCCGAGCGCAGCAGCGCCCGGCTGGTCGTGGTCTCCGGCCCGGCGGGCGTCGGCAAGTCCCGGCTGGGCTGGGAGCTGGAGAAGTACGTCGACGGCCTGGTCGGGACCGTCTTGTGGCACCGGGGCAGGTGCTTGTCCTACGGCGAGGGGGTGACGTTCTGGGCCCTGGCGGAGATCGTCCGCCAGCGCCTGGCGATCGCCGAGGACGACCTGCCCGGGGTGGCCGCGGCCAAGCTGGCGGAGGGACTCGTGCGGTTGGTCCCCGACGGGGAGCGGGACTACGTGGGGGCACGCCTCGCTCGCCTGCTCGGGGTGGAGCACACCGGAGAGAGGGAGCCGAGCTCCTCCCGGGAGGACCTCTTCGCCGGGTGGCGCCTGTTCTTCGAGCGCCTCGCGGCGGTCGCCCCCGTGGTGATGGTGGTCGAGGACGCCCAGCACGCCGACGACGCCCTGCTCGACTTCTTGGACCACCTCGTCGACTGGGCCCGGGACCAGCCGATCTTCGTGGTGGTCCTCGCCCGCCCGGAGCTGTCCGAGCGTCGAGCAGGCTTCGGCGTCGGGCGCAACCGCAGCGTGATGTCCCTCGATCCCCTCGACCGCCCCTCGGTGGAGCAGCTGGTCGACTCCCTGGTCCCGGGGCTGCCCGCCGGCGCCCGCGGTGAGCTGGCTGCCCGCGCCGAGGGCATCCCCTTGTTCGCGGTCGAGACGGTGCGCTCGCTGCTCGACGGAGGCGTGCTCGTCGCCGCCGGCGGCGGCAGGTACCGCCTCGCCGGGACCCTCGACGGGCTGGCCATACCCGACAGCCTCTACGCCTTGCTGGCCGCCCGCCTCGACGCGCTGGACGGAGCTGCCCGCCAGCTGGTCGGGGTGGCGGCGGTGCTCGGCGGAGGCTTCCCCGCTGGGGCGTTGGTGGCCGCCTCCGGCCGGGAGGGGGCCGAGGTGGCCGCAGCCCTGGCGGAGCTGGTGCGCCGTGACGTGCTGGTCGTGAGCGCCGACCCCCTGTCGCCCCAGCAGGGCGACTACCGCTTCGCCCAGGACCTGCTGCGCCAGGTCGCCTACGAGACCCTGTCGCGCCGGGAGCGGCGGGCCCACCACCTGGCCGTCGCCGGTCACCTGCGGGCGGCCTTCCCCCGCGACGGCGAGGAGGTGGCCGAGGTCGTCGCCCGCCACTACCTCGACGCGATCGAGGCCGTCCCCGGCTCCGGCGACGCCGGCGAGCTGCGGGGCGAGGCGATCCGGTTCTTCGAGCGGGCGGGCGAGCGGGCCGAGTCGACCGGTGCGCTCCAGGCCGCGGCGCGCAGCTACGCCGCCGCCGCCCGCCTCGGCGCCGCCGGACCGGCCGCAGCG
>JAJZWW010000143.1 GCA_021846485.1 Actinomycetes bacterium | reverse complement strand
CGCCCCGAGGCCGCCGGCCTCATCGGCTGCGGGATCATGGCCGGCTTCGGGGCTGCCGCCAACACCGGAGGGGTGGGGAGGGGCGACACCGTGGCGGTGATCGGCTGCGGCGGGGTGGGCGACGCGGCGATCGCCGCTTCTGCGCTCGCCGGGGCCCGGCGGATCATCGCGGTGGACCTCGACCCCCGCAAGCTCGAGTGGGCTCGGCGTTTCGGGGCGACCCACACCGTCGACGCCACGGCCGGCGACGTGGTCGAGGCTGTCCGCGCCCTCACCGACGGCTTCGGGGCCGACGTGGTGATCGAGGCGGTCGGCCGGCCGGAGACCTACCGGCAGGCGTTCTTCGCCCGCGACCACGCCGGCACGCTCGTGCAGGTCGGGGTGCCCACCCCGGAGGCGACCGTCGAGCTGTCGCTGATCGAGCTGTTCGGCCGGGGCGGGGCGCTCAAGTCGTCCTGGTACGGCGACTGCCTGCCTTCCAGGGATTTCCCCGCGCTCATCGAGCTGTACCTGTCGGGCCGGCTGGACCTTGACGGCTTCGTGTCCGAGACCATCGGCCTGGACGGGGTGGAGGATGCATTCGGGCGGATGCAGCGCGGCGAAGTGCTCCGCTCGGTGGTCGTGCTTTGACCGCTCCGGGAGCTCCCCGGGGGCTGGGCGGGGCTGGCCTCGGCGTCGAACGGGTCGTCACCTCCGGGGTGTTCTCCATCGACGGCCAGGACTTCGACGTGGACAACAACGTGTGGGTGGTCGGCGACGCCGAGCGGGTGGTGGTCGTCGACGCGGCTCACGACGCCGGCGCCATCGCCGCCGCGGTGGGCGGCCGCCGGGCCCTCGCGATCGTCTGCACCCACGGCCACAACGACCACGTGAACGCGGCCGTCGAGCTCGCCGACCGGCTCGGAGCCCCGGTGGCGATCCATCCCGACGACCGGATGCTGTGGGATTTGGTGCACCCCGATCGCAGCCCCGACCTCGCCTTGGCGGACGGACAGGTGATCGACGCCGGCGCCGCCCACCTGCGGGTCTTGCACACCCCCGGGCACTCCCCCGGCGGGGTGTGCTTGCACCTCGCCGACCGGGACGTGGTCTTCTCCGGGGACACCCTCTTTCGCGGTGGGCCGGGGGCGACGGGGCGGTCCTGGTCGGACTTTCCGACGATCGTCGAGTCGATCCGGTCTCGGCTGCTGGGCCTGCCCCCCGGGACCGTCGTGCACACCGGCCACGGGGAGGACACCACCATCGGCGACGAGGCCCCGCACCTGCAGGAGTGGATCGCCCGCGGCCACTGAGCCCAACCGGGGAGGCTGCCCCGACGGGGGGCTGGTCCGCCGGCCATCCCCGACTGGCCGGGCCATCCGCAGCTTACTAGGACGTCCTAGCATGGGGTCGTGAGCGCCTCCTCGCCCCTGCACGTCCCGTCCCGACCGATCCGCTTCGTCACCGCCGCGAGCCTTTTCGACGGCCACGACGCAGCGATCAACATCATGCGCCGGCTCCTGCAGCGCCAGGGCGCGGAGGTCGTCCACCTGGGCCACGACCGCTCGGTCTACGAGGTGGTGACCGCGGCGGTCCAAGAGGACGCCGACGCCATCGCGATCAGCTCCTACCAGGGTGGCCACATGGAGTACTTCCGCTACCTGGTGGACCGGTTGCGGGCCGAGGGCCGGCCTTGGGTGCGGGTGTACGGGGGCGGGGGAGGGGTCATCGTCGCCGAGGAGGTCGCCGCCCTCCAGGACTACGGCGTGGCACGCATCTTCTCCCCCGGGGACGGCCAGCGTCTTGGCCTCGAGCGGATGGTCAACTCGATGCTCGAGGAGTGCGACCGGGCAGGCCGTCCGCCGCTCGCCGACGAGGAGTGGGAGCGCCTGCCCGCCTGGGACGGAGGAGCGCTCGCCCGGGTCGTCACCGCGGTCGTCGAGGGGACCCTCGGCGAGGCGCGCCTGTCGGCCGTGCGCTCCGCGGGGTCGGCGGCGGCGCCCCACTCCCCCGTGCTCGGGGTCACCGGCACCGGCGGGGCGGGCAAGAGCTCGCTCACCGACGAATTGCTCCACCGCCTCCGGGTCGACCAGGAGGACAAGCCGAGGGTGGCGATCGTCGCGGTTGACCCTACTCGTCGCAAGGGCGGCGGCGCGCTGCTCGGCGACCGGATCCGTATGGGATCGATCGACTCCCCCCGCGTGTGGTTCCGCTCGCTGGCCACCCGGGGTTCGGCGAGCGAGCTGCCCGCCTCCCTCGCAGACGTCGCCGCCGCCGCCCGGGCCGCCGGCGCCGACCTGGTGGTCGTCGAGACGCCTGGCATCGGCCAGGGCGACGCGGGCATCGTCGGCATCGCCGACGTGTCGCTGTACGTGATGACTCCCGAGTTCGGGGCGGCCATGCAGCTCGAGAAGATCGACATGCTCGAGGCGGCCGACGCGGTGGCGGTCAACAAGTACGACCGGCGGGGGGGCGCGGACGCGCTGCGCGAGGTGCGCCGCCAGCTGGCCCGGGACCCGGCACGCGCCGGGACCCCCCGAGAGGAGCTGCCGGTGTGGGGCACGGTCGCTTCCCGGTTCAACGACGATGGGGTCACCTCCCTCTACCAGCACCTGCGCGGGCTTCTCGCCGAGCGGGGGATGCCGCTCGGCCCGGGAGTCCTGCCGGCGGTGAGCACCAAGGTGAGCTCCCTGCACGCAGCGGTCGTGCCCCCCGCCCGGAGCCGCTACCTGGCGGAGATCGCCGCCACCGTCCGGCGCTACCACGCCCATAGCGGGGAGCTGGCCGCCGCCGCCCGCCGCCGCCAGCAGGCCCGGGAGGTGGCTGCCGCCCTGGAGTCCTCCGGGGCCACCGAAGCCGCCGCGGCGGCAGCCGCCCTGGCCGCCGGTGCCGATGCCGCCCTCGACGAGCCCAGCCGGGCGGCGCTTGCCGCCTGGCCGGATACCGTCTCGCGCTACCGTGACGACGAGGCCAACCACCGCGAGACCCTGGCCGGCAGCCGGGTCCCGAAGGTGGCGCTCCCCGGCTTCGCCGACGAGGGGGACCTGCTCGGCTGGCTCCGGGCCGAGAACCTGCCCGGAGCGTTCCCCTTCACGGGCGGGGTCTTTGCCTTCAAGCGCAGCGACGAGGACCCGATCCGCATGTTCGCCGGCGAGGGGGACCCGGCGCGCACCAATCGCCGTTTCCACCTCCTCTCCGAGGGCCAGCCGGCGGTCCGCCTGTCGACCGCGTTCGACTCGGTCACGCTCTACGGCCGGGATCCCGACCCCCGGCCCGACGTCTACGGGAAGATCGGCAACGCCGGCGTGTCGGTCGCCACCTTGGACGACATGAAGGACCTATACGCCGGCTTCGACCTGCTCGCCCCCAACACCTCGGTGTCGATGACCATAAACGGTCCCGCCCCGACGGTTCTCGCCATGTTCCTGGTGACCGCCACCGATCAGGCCGTCGAGCACTTCGCCGTCGAGCACGGCCGACCCCCGAGCGCGGAGGAGGAGGCCGACCTGCGCGCCGACGCCCTCCGCCGGGTGCGCGGCACCGTCCAGGCGGACATCTTGAAAGAAGATCAGGGGCAGAACACTTGCATCTTCTCCACCGACTTCTCCTTGAAGCTCATGGGTGACGTGCAGGAATGGTTCGTCAGCCACCAGGTCCGCCACTTCTACTCCGCCTCGATCAGCGGGTACCACATCGCCGAGGCGGGGGCCAACCCGATCAGCCAGCTGGCATTCACCCTCGCCAACGGGTTCACTTTCGTGGAGGCCTACCTGGCCCGGGGAATGGCCATCGACGACTTCGCCCCCAACCTGTCGTTCTTCTTCTCCAACGGGATGGACGCCGAGTACACCGTGCTCGGCCGTGTCGCCCGCCGGATATGGGCGGTCGCGATGCGAGAGCGCTACGGGGCGAGCGAGCGCTCCCAAAAGCTCAAGTACCACATCCAGACCTCCGGGAGGTCCCTCCACGCCCAGGAGATGGCCTTCAACGACATCCGTACCACCTTGCAGGCGCTGTGCGCGATCTACGACAACGCCAACAGTCTCCACACCAACGCCTACGACGAGGCGGTCACCACCCCGACGGCCGCGTCGGTGCGCCGGGCGATGGCCATCCAGATGATCATCACCAAGGAATGGGGCCTGGCCGCAAACGAGAACCCGCTGCAGGGGAGCTACGTGGTCGAGCAGCTGACCAGGGAGGTCGAAGCGGCGGTCCTCGACGAGATGGACCGGATCTCCGAGCGCGGCGGGGTCCTCGGGGCGATGGAGTCGGGCTACCAGCGAGGACGGGTCCAAGACGAGTCGATGCTCTACGAGGCGCGCAAGCACGACGGCAGCCTGCCGATCGTTGGGGTCAACACCTTCCGCCACCCCGAAGGCGAGCCGGTCGAGCAGGGCCTGCCGCTCGCCCGCTCGACCGAGGAGGAGAAGCAGTCGCAGCTGCGCCGGCTGGAGGCGTTCAAGGCTCGCAACGCCGGCGAGCGACCCGCAGCCCTCGCCCGGCTGCGCGAGGCCGCCCTCGCCGGCGACAACGTCTTCGAGGTGCTCATGGGCACCGTGCGGGTGTGCACCCTAGGGGAGATCACTGCCTGCCTGTTCGAGGCCGGGGGCCGTTACCGCCGCAGCATCTGATCGATCAGAAGCTGATCAGCGAGCACGCTCGTCACAGCGGCCATGCTGACTTGATCCGCGAGAGGATCCCTTTCTCAGCATGCCGGCGAGTGATCGTTGGGCAGGCGCAGCGTCCTACGCCCCCCTGCGCCGCGAACTGCCGCAGGCCGATGGGCTTGCGGGGCGGCGGTCCCGACTCGACTCAAGCGGAGTCGACAGGGACCAGCTCGACCACGTCGGAGGCTGTAACGGCGAAACCGTGATCGAGCGTCGCGACCCGCCCACGATGCGCTCTGGCCAGGCCGGCGAGGTAGGCGTCGGTCACCTGTTGGTGGCCGAGCACATGCGACAGGTCGACCTCGAGATAGGTGAGGTCGTCGAGCCACTGCTCGTGGCGCGCATGTACTGTCAATACCCTGAGCGCCTCACGCGCATCGCTGCTGCTCGTGCCCTGGCGGACGAGCAGTCTGAGGAGCGTTCCCTGGACGGCCGGAGAGGTCGCGAACCGGCCGGTTCGACGAAACCATGCTCGGGCGGCGTCGTGGTGCACATGCTCGGCAACCACCAGGGCCACCAGCACGTTGCCGTCCAGAAGACACGTGCCCGGGGTCCGCTCAGCCATCCTCGTCGACCGCGGCCACATCCTCTGCGGTGATCCGCCGTCCGACGCTCAGCGTCGGCAGCCCGCTGTCGGGATCGATCTCGATCATGGCCTGGTGTTTTTCGCCCGCCAGCGCTGATCGCAGCAGGCTCGCGATCGTTCGGCTCAGGGTCTGGTGCCGGTCGCGGGCGATCAGCATGGCCGCTTGGTGGAGATCGTCCGGGAGATCGATCGTTGTCCGCATCACTGCATCATACTTCGCATCAAGCCCGCCCAGAGGGCGATCCTCAACCGAACGGCGGCAGTTGCTTGCTGTCGCCTCCGTCTCCGAGCAGGGCCCGTTCCTCGTCACTGAGCGCCTCGCGCCCCGTAGTGATCAGGATGTAGCAGGCGTCGTCGCCAACGGGTCGGGGCCTCCCAGGAGCCCGTCGAGGACCCGTGGCACCTCACGCAGACCGCGGGCCGAGATGGAGCACCCGCCCCCCAGGTCGAAGTGGTGCACGGTGGCTTCCACGGCAAGGGTGCTGAGCAGCTACCGGATAAGTGAGTGATACCGAGCGTACGCGCGTATTGGTGATACGGTTGCCGGGTGAACTTGACGGAGTAGGCGAGGTCGCAGGGCGTCCATCCGCAGACTGCCTACAGGTGGTTTAATGGGACTTTGCCGGTGCCTGCCGTGCGGGTCAACGAGCGGACGGTGCTGGTGTCACCCGACTCTGCCGGTGTCGCCTCCCGGGATGCGTTCGGGTTGTATGCCCGGGTGTCTTCGCATGACCAGCGCGCCGATCTGGATCGTCAGGTGGCGAGGTTGGCGGAGTGGGCGGCGAAGGTGGGGCATCCGGTGGTGAGGGTGGAGGCCGAGGTCGGATCGGGGATGAACGGCTCCCGCTCGAAGCTGCGTCGCCTGCTGGCTGACCCGAAGGTGACGCCGATCCGAAGGTGACGACAGTGCTCGTCGAGCACCGTGACCGCTTGGCGCGCATCAACGCCGAGCTGGTCGAAGCTGCGCTCTCCGCGCACGGTCGCCGGTTGGTGGTGATCGACGCCGGGGAGGTGGACGACGACTTGGTCCGGGACATGACACAGTGCTCCGCACGGGCAACGGATGCCCGGCTGTACGGGCGGCGTGGGGCACGCAACCGGGCGGTCAAGGCGCTCGACTGCGCCGAGCACGACGTCGGCCCGAGGGCGCTGTCACACCCGAAGGCGACAATGGTCCCATGAGCCACCGGGGCCGGAAGCTGCGCCCGATGGCTGAGGCGTTCGTGATCGCCGCTCCTGGAGGAGCGCGGGTCCGCACCCGCCTGGTCGTCGACGACACCGACCGGGCGGTCCTCGAAGCTCTCGGTGCCCACCCCGGCGCCCTGGCGTCGGCCGATCTCGCCCGGCGGGTGGCCGAAGGCGACCTCGACGCCGAGGCGAGAGCCGTGTCCCGCAAGGACCGCAAGCGGGAGCTCACCGCGGGGTCCTCGTCGCGTTGGGCAGGGGCGATCACCCGCAGCACCGAGGACTCCTACGGTCTGGCGAAGCGCAACCTGGTCGCCGAGAGGGCTTCGCTGCGCGCCCGGGTCGAGACGATCACCGCCAGGGTCGAGGTCTCCCCCGGCGAGGCGGCCCGCTGGTTCGTCACCGCGGACGGCGAGTCCGACAAGGCGTGGGGCAACGAGCCGCTGGTAGCTCGACGCGTCGTGGCGCACGCACAACCAGCCGATCGCCTCCCTCGACCAGCTGCGCCGGGGCCCGGTCGTCGCTGTCGATCTCAACGTCGGGCACCTCGCGGTGGCGGTCCTCGACTGCTACGGCAACCCGATGGGTGTGCCGGTCACGATCCCCCTCGCCCTCGACGGGCTGGAGGCGTCGCATCGAGACGGCCTCATCCGGGCTGCGATCTCCCAGGTGCTGGCGATCGCCGCGGCCCACCACGCCGGGGCGGTGGTCATCGAGGACCTCGACTTCCTCGCGGCGCGCGTCGAGGGGCGCGAGCAGGCCGGCAGGCGTCCCTCGCGAGGCAAGAGGGGCAGGACGTTCCGCCGGCACGTCTCGGGGCTGCCGACCGCGAAGCTACGCGACCGGCTCACCCAGATGGCCTACAACGCCGGGGTCGCGGTCATCGCCGTCGACCCCGCCTACACCTCGAAGTGGGGGGCGCAGCACTGGCTCGACCTACTCGGGGCGCAACACCGCCAGCATTCTCTGACCGGTCACCACGCAGCATCGGTGGCGATCGGCAGGCGCGGGCTCGGCCAGCGGCTCCGGAGACGGGCCACGAGCGCTCGGACCCCACCAGTGGATGGGGAACGAGCCACTGCGAGTGCCTCCGAAGGAGGGGCCGCCGAGCCCGCAACAAGCAGGGAGCTGGAGCCAAGAAACGGCACGAGGCGGCCATCGGACGATCGCACGAGGCGATCGAGAAGCGATGGCTGTAAGACCACAATGCCCATCTCAGCCGCGGAAGTCTCCCAGGAGGCCCAAGACCGTTCGGGGTCTCCCGTTGAGCAGGACTCACTCCTGCTCAGGGTCTAGGAACGGTGG
>JAJZWW010000142.1 GCA_021846485.1 Actinomycetes bacterium | reverse complement strand
GCTTCGACCCCTTGGCCGGCTTCGACCCCTTGGCAGGTTCGGACCCCTCCGGCGACTTCGCCGGCCCGGGCCCTCCCCGGAGCCGATAGGCGTGCGCCGCCACCGGGGGGCGCTGGGCCTGGGCGGGAGCAGCGAGGGCCAGGGACGCAGCGACGGCGGCAACCAGTGCAGCGGCCAGCCAGACCGCCCAGCGGCGCGCCTCGCCAGGACCTCCAGGCGCGACTGTGGACGGCACACTGTCTCCATCGGCGGCCCGGTGGAGGACCTGAGGGGTCGCAGCGAGATTCCCAGGCCTGCTCTGCCTGCTGCCCGCCGGGTACCGGCCCCCGGGCGCCGCTAGCTAGCGTGAATGCGATGCGCCGGTCGGGTCCGCTGCCGCGCCGGGAGCGGGCGACACCCCCGGCCGCTCCGACCTGATGGCGAGCGCCCCGTGGCGCTGCCCCACCTGCCGACGCCCTCTCGAGCGACCCGACCCGACGCGTTGGACCTGCCGGTCCGCCCACAGCTTCGACGTGGCACGCGGCGGCTACGTGAACCTCCTCCCGACCGGGCGGCAGCCGGGGCGATCCCCCGGGGACAGCGCCGAGATGGTCGCCGCACGCCGCCGGTTCCTCGCCACCGGGGCCTACGACCCACTCACGAGCACGGTGCGCGCTGCCGCCCGCTACCACGCCGACGGCGGCGCCGGCGAGACGATCCTCGACGTCGGCTGCGGCGAAGGGCGTCACACCCGAGCGCTCCCCTTTCCCCTCGTCCTCGGGGTCGACGTCTCCAAACCAGCCGTGGCGGTCGCCGCCCGGGCCCACCGGGAGGGATGGTACGCAGTGGCCAACGCAGCGGCGCTGCCCCTCGCCGAGGGCGTCGCCGACGCAGCGGTCAACGTGTTCGGACCCGTGTTCGCCGACGAGCTCGGGCGGGTCGTCCGCCGCGGGGGGATCCTCGTCACCGCCCACCCCGGACCCGATCACCTCGCCCAGCTGCGGGAGCTCGTCTACGACGACCCGCGGCCCCACGAGCTGAAACCCCCTCTTCGCCACGCCGAGGGGTGCTTCGAGATCTTCTCCTCCGAGCCGCTGCGCTGGGAGATGCACCTGGGCGAGCCGGCCGCCCTGCTCGACCTGTTCGCCATGACCCCGTACCGCTGGCACGGGCCCCCCGACATCGCCTCACGCCTCGCCACGACCCCGGACGCCGCGGTGGTCACCGCCGACGTGCGCGTCACCTGCTACCGGCGCCGCTGACCACCGCCCCGGGCCGTCGCCGATCCCTGCGCGGCAGGACGCCCCTGAGCACCCAGTCGGTCGGGTACCGGTAGACTCGTCGAGCCGGCCGGCGATCTCGGTCGTGGCCTGCGAGGGCGATCTCCTCCTGCCGACGCCGGCGGGCCCGTCGCCCACCAGCCGACCGAGACGGCGCGGACCGCCGGGAGGTTCGAGCCGGACCCGAGGCGGCGCGCCGGATCAGCTCACCCAGGTCGGAGCCGGCCTGCGCCGCTACCCGCCTGGTGTCGGTCGTAGGCGTCAGCGCACCCTGTGGAGCAGAACCACACGTCGGTCCCGTCCGCGCTGCGGTGGGCAGCCGCGTGCGCGGGGTCCACCGTCATGCCGCACACGGGGTCGGTGACTGCGCCGCCGGCGTGGCGGTCGTGCCCGTCGCCGCCGGGGGCGGCGCTGGGAGCCGGATGGCCGGGGGCCGAGTGGCGGTCCGGGTCGGCCGAGTGGCGGTCCGGGTCGGCCGCGAAGCGGTCCGCGCAACGCTAGGAGCAGAAGTGGACCCGTCGTCCCTGGTGGGTGGTGCTCGCCGGGGCGTGGGCTACCTCGACCTGCATACCGCACACCGGGTCCTTGGCGTAGCCGGCACCGCCACCCAGGCGCTCCCGGTTGCGGTAGAGCAGGTACAGCGCGGCGAAGACCGCTAGGGCGACGAGGTCCAGGATCGTGGTGTAGTCGAGCCCGAAGCTGTCCCGGGCGACGACCGCGGGGCGCGAGGAGGGCACCCAGCCGAGGGCCCGGAACAGGTACTCGGTGGCGAGCCCGGCGGCCGACATCACCGCCCAGAACACGACCAGCAGGCGCGCCGCCATCCGCCCGCCGTACTGCTTGCGGTACACGAGCACCAGGGGGAAAGCGATGAGGTCGGCGAAGACGAAGGCGACGACCCCGCCGAAGGTGATGCCCCCCTTCCACAGGGCGGCAGCGAGGGGGACGTTGCCGACCGAGCACACGAAGCTGAGCAGGGCCACCAGCGGTCCGACGACAACGTTCTCGAGACTGGTCCAGGCGCCGTGCCCACGGATGAACACGTCGCCCCACAGCCAGTTGGGGACCAGGGTCGCGAGGAAGCCGGCGATGACGAACCCGGCGGCCATCTCCTTGCGCAGCATGGTCAGGTCGCTCATCGTGTAGCCCGCCGCGTCGGCCCAGCCGGACGCGGTGCGGACCCGCCGGCGCCAGCCCTCGCGCTCGAGGGCGGAGTCGGTCCCGTGCTGGTCTCCGTCGCCGGACCCCTCGGCCACCCGCTGGCGGGCGCGGCTCACCGCCCGGCCGCGCAACCACAAGCCGCCGACAACGACCAGGAGGGCGATCATGATGGCCCCGCCGATGAACTCGGCGACGACGAACTGCCAGCCGATGAGCACCGCCAGGACGAGGCCGAGCTCGACCACCAGGTTGGTCGAGGCGAACATGAACACCATCGCCGCGAGGAAGTCGGCGCCGCGAGCGAACAGCGACCGGGCCATGGCCGAAGCCGCGTACGAGCACGACGACGAGACCATCCCGTAAAAAGAAGCCCGGACCACGGTGGCTGGCCGGTGGTCACCGAGCCGGCGCTGCATGGCGGCGCGGGAGACGAACGCCTGGACCGCCCCGGACAACCCGAAGCCCAACACCAGCGCCCAGAGGGTGTCCCAGAACATGTAGAGGCCCTCGCGGAGGCTGCGGCCGACGTCACCGAGCGCACCGAGAACGGTCACTGCGAGCAGCTCAGCGTGCACGTCCGCTGCCTCCCCGCTCCCTGGTCCGGCCGGCGAGCCCCGCCAGCTCGCGCAGGGTCCAGACGAGCCGGCCGACCGGGCCGGTGCCGCACGAAGGGGTATCCCACGGAGGGATCCCGACCAGCCCCGACCCGCAGGTCTCCTCGACGCCTGGGTCGACGCTCATGAGCGCACCAGTCGCTCGATGGCGGCCCGGGCCTCGGCCACCTTGCCGGCGGCGTCCGGGCCGCCGGCGGTGATCGCGTCGCTCACGCAGTACTCGAGGTGGGTGCCGAGCAGCTCCAGCGCGACCGCCTGCAGCGCCCGGGTCACGGCGGAGACCTGGGTGAGGACGTCGATGCAGTACGCGTCGCGCTCGACCATACGGGTCAGGCCCCGCACCTGGCCCTCGATGCGACCGAGGCGCTGGAGCACCGCCTTTTTGTTGTCGCTGTAGCCGACGGTCACGGTCACCACCTCCGTGGCCAGCCTACCCCCAGGGGGTAGTAGTACCGCGCCCGGTCCCGGTTGGGCTCGGGACCGCAGTTGCGACGGCTCCAGGACCGGCGACCGCCGCGGCGGTCACCCGGAGGCTGTGGGGGAGCCGGAGGCCAGCTGCTCCAGTACCTGGTCGAGGAGGCGACTGGCTTCCTCCGCGACGGGCACCAGGTCGTCGTTGCCCGGCACGCTGGCCATGATCGAAGGGTCGAGGGCGTCGACGATCACCCCGCGGCCGGCCTGGCGGACCACCACGTTGCAGGGCAGCAGCAGGCCGATCTCCCGTTCGGCGTCGAGCGCCCGGTGGGCCAGGCCGGGGTTGCAGGCACCGATTATCAGGTACGGCTCCATGTCGACACCGAGCTTCTCGTGCATCGTGGCGCGCACGTCGATCTCGGTCAGGGTCCCGAACCCCTTCGCGGCGAGCGCCTCTTTCACCTTGGGGACGGCCTCGTCGTAGGTCGCCTCGAGCCTGATCGTCTTCGCATAGCCCATGAGTTGTTCCTCCTTCTACGAGCGAGCGTCCAGCCGCTCGTGGTCGATGTCGGACGGGTTGCCCGGTGGCCGCGTGCGGCGCCGTTCGAAGGGGGCGGGTCGCAGCCGGATCCACTCCTCGGGACCGGTGAGCTCCAAGCGGCGGGCCAGGAGCGGGTTGTCCGGCTGCTGGCTGACGTGGCAGCCGATCGCCGCCCACTGCCGGGACCGGTCCACCGGGACGGCCAGCACACCGCCGGCCTCCTCCTCCAGAGCGGAGAGGGTGACCCCGAGCTCTTCGCGCAGCCGCGCGGCTACGGCTCCCGGGACGCCCCACTCGATCGTCGCCAGGCCGAGCTCGCCGGCCACGGCGGTGGCGAGGCGGCTGGCCACCTGGTGGTCGGGGTGGCCGGTCACGCCGCTCGGCTCGAAGACCACGATCGCGCCGGCGCCCGCCGCGTGGTCCGCGATGCGCCGTGCCAGGAGGCTCGGGTCCGCCCGGGCGAGCTCGCCGTCGGGCCAGTCGTCGAGGGTGGCGCCGGCGACCCCGAGCCGGCGAGCTGCGCACTCCAGCTCCGAGGCACGGACCTCGCCCAGGGCTCCCGAAGCGCCGAGGGTGCTGGCTTCGCCGTGGGTGAGGCACAGCACCCGCACCCGCCGCCCGGTGGAGGCCAGCGCCGAGAGAAGCGCGCCGAGGCCGAAGCTCTCGTCGTCGGGATGGGCGACGACCGCCAGCAGCTCGGTCACGCCGCGCAGCTGGTCGGCGAGCTCCGAGGGCCACGCCGGGTCGCGCTCAGCGCTGCCCGCGGGCGCCACGACAGCGGTCGCGGGCCCTTCGGGGCCGGCTCTGCGAGCCCTCCTCACCGGTCCTCCCCGCGGGTAGTCGCCGGCCCAACGAGGACGGCGCTGGACTGGTATTCGTCGTCGACGGCGACCACCCGGCGACCGGCGGCGTCGAGGATCGACGCCGCTATCGAGGCACGGTACCCGCCGGCGCAGTGCACCCACAGCTCCCCGTCGGGGATCTCCCCGATGCGGCCGCGGAGTTGGTGCAGCGGGATGTGGACCGCTCCTTTGATGTGCGACTCCTCCCACTCGCGGTCACGACGGACGTCGAGGACCACGACATCGGGCTCACGGCGGGCGACGGCGAGCTCGGCGAACGAAGCGGTGGCGAAGGTGGACAACCCACCACCGCCGGACCATTGCGCCGGCGACCCGGTCGCTGCGCCGGTGGGCCGGTCGACTCCGATCCGGGTGAGCTCGACCTGCGCGTCGTGGACCTGCTCGGGCGAGTCGCCGAGCAGGATCAGTGGCGACCCCCAAGGCATCAGCCAGCCCAGGTAGGTGGCCAGGTTCCCGTCCATCCCGAAGTTGACGGCACCGGGTAGGTGGCCGGCGGCGAACGCTCGTCGTGCCCGCAGGTCCACCACCCACTCGCCGGCATCGATCCTACGGCGCAGCTCGCTGGGATCGACGGGCCGCGGTGGGGTCAGATCGGGAGCGGACGGGCCGGAGGCGTTGAGCTCGCCCATGTGGGCGTAGTAGGCGGGGTAGTCGTCGAGCCCGGCCAGCAGCTCGGTGACGAAGCGCTCCTCGTCCCAGGTGAGCGCCGGGTTGGCCCGTGCCTCGCCACCAATGGTGGTGGACCCGCCGACTTGCGCTCGGGTGGCCGAGCAGAAGCTCCCGAACCCGTGGGTCGGGTACACCGACGCTTCGGCCGGAAGCATCTCGGCCAGCTTCCGCACCGACGCGTACTGGGCGTGGGTCAGCTCGCGGGTGCGATCAGCGGCGACCAGGTCGGTGCGCCCGACCGATCCGTACAGCAGCGAGCCGCCGGTCAACGCACCCACCCGCCTCCCGTCGACGACCAGCAGGTACGCGACGTGATGGAACGTGTGACCCGGGGTGGCCACGACCTGCACGGCCAGCCGATGGCCGACCTCGACGACGTCCCCGTCCCCGACCGCCAGGCGCTCGAAAGCCACCTCCGCTCTGGCCGGCACGAGATAGCCGGCCCCGGTCGCCCGGGCGAGCGCGAAGCCACCGGTCACGTAGTCATTGTGCAGGTGCGTCTCGGCCACATGGGTGATCCGCACCCCGAGCTCGTCGGCGAGGGCCAGGACCCTGTCGAGATCCCGCTGCGGGTCGACGACCACCGCAACACCACCGTCGGCAACCAGGTAACTGCGATCCCCGAGCGACGGGGTGTCGATCGCGACCACCTGCAAGCCCGGGATCGCGGCCGCCGGGCGCTCGCTCATCCCGCCACCTCCCTCGGTCCGCTCACCAGCGGGAAGCCGGCACTGCGCCACGCGTCAGTGCCGCCGGACACCGATACCGCATCGAACCCGGCGTTCGCCAGCCAATCCGCGGCGACCGCCGAACGGCTCCCGCTGGCGCACACCACGTACACCCGGCCACGGCGGGGTAGCTCACCAGCACGGCCGGGGAGGTCTGCGAGCGGGATCAGCCGAGCACCCGGGACGTGACCGACGACGTAGTCCTCCGATCCTCGTACGTCGACCACCACTGCGCCGTCCGCCCGGGCGGCCGCCAGGGCACCGACATCGGTTTCTCTTGCCACAAGACCCCAACCTCCTCTCTCTCTCCACCTTGATACCCCCCAGGGTACCGTGGGAAACGGCCTCCGGCACTTGTTTGTTCCACCTGTCGAGTCGTAGTCGGCCAGTAGGCCACCAGTAAGGACCCTTCCGGCAACTACTTGGACGGCGTTACCAACTTCGGCCGTGCCAGCACGCAGTTCTCGGCCTTCGGCCGTCCAAGTAGGTGCCGCTGGGCCCTGACCGGCACCCGCGACAGAGCTCCCGGGCGATAGCGGCCCGGGTCGGATAGGCGGGATCGGCGCAGATGGAGCAGACCATCTCGATGTCGGCGTCGGTGAGCTCCCGGCCGACGTAGCGCTGCGTCATGGTGGCGGGGCCCGCCAGGAAACGAGATCCTCCGCGTCTGCAGACCACGGCAGGAACCGGGCGATGCTACCTGGGGCTTTGCCTCCCGCCTCAGCGCACGCAGAGAGGTAGGCGTGGAGGTAGCTGAGCGGGTTCAGGTCCCACTGCGAAGCGGTAGCGATCACCGAGAAGGCGTTTGCTGCGAGCTCGGCCGCCCAAGGTGCCCCCGAGCCGCCACAGTTCTTGCGCAACAGCACCTCTGGGCGCAAGACGCGCTCCGCCGCGTTGTTGTCGGGGGCGATCTCTTCATGGGAGGCGAAGGTGACCAGGCCGTCCCAGTGGCCCTCGATCATCGTGATGACCTTGTGAGCCCGAGGGACCAACAGGTCAGGCTCGGTCACCTGGGCGTCGAGCCGGGCACGCATGGCTCCAAGCGCTGCGGAAAGTGCGCTCCCGTCGTCGGTCCCGGCCCGCCGGGCGTGCCAGGCGGCGTACATAGCAGCGATGTCTGCAAGCCAGGCGTCGCGCCAAGGTCCGAGGGCGGCCACCGACGCTGCTGCTCGCATGATGTGGCGCCTGACGTGAGCCCAGCACCAGGCGTGGGTGAAGCGGAGCTGGTCGAGACAGCCATAGGCGGCGTACATGTCCGAGCACACGACACCAGACGTCGCCTCGTCAGCCGAGCCGAGGAGAGCCTCGAGGACCTTCGCCGCCCGGGAGGGGGCGGCGACAAAGATCGTCGCATCAGATGCCTTGGCGACCCACAGCCACCAGCGCCGCCGGCGTCCATCGGGGCGCTCTGGGGCATCGGGGTCCAAAAGGCTCTTCCGCCGTTCCCGTGGGTCGGTCGAGTCGCACACATGTTCGGTTGCGAGAGGCTTCCGCTACAGACCAGAGGCGGCAGGTAGGTCAGCCGCAGGGCGCCT
>JAJZWW010000141.1 GCA_021846485.1 Actinomycetes bacterium | reverse complement strand
CACCGGAGGGGTTCACCGAGACAAAGAACGTGTTCATCTCGACGGAGGCGCCATGACGGGACGGTTGGAGGGCAAGGTAGCGGTGGTCACCGGAGGTGCCAGCGGGATCGGCGCGGCCTCCGCCCGCCGCTTCGCCGCCGAGGGGGCCAGGGTGGTGGTCGCCGACCTGCTGGCCGACGCCGGCCGGGCGGTCGCCGAGGAGGCGGGCGGGTCGTTCGTCGAGGTGGACGTCACCGACGCCGAGCAGGTGGCCGCGATGTACCGCCACGCGCTCGACACCCACGGTGGCCTCCACGTCTGCTTCAACAACGCGGGGATCTCCCCGCCCGAGGACGACTCCATCCTCACCACCGGGCTCGATGCGTGGCGGCGGGTGCAGGAGGTCAACCTCACCTCGGTGTACCTGTGCTGCCGCACGGCCATCCCCCACCTGCTCGAAGGGGGTGGCGGGTCGATCATCAACACCGCCTCGTTCGTCGCTCTCATGGGGGCGGCGACCAGCCAGATCTCCTACACCGCATCCAAGGGAGGGGTGCTCTCCCTCTCGCGCGAGCTCGGTGTCCAGTTCGCCCGCCAGGGGGTGCGGGTGAACGCCCTCTGCCCCGGACCGGTGAGCACCCCGCTGCTCCAAGAGCTGT
Source organism: Actinomycetes bacterium (assembly GCA_021846485.1). GTDB lineage: Bacteria > Actinomycetota > Acidimicrobiia > Acidimicrobiales > Palsa-688 > JAKAQB01. The sequence continues at coordinate 7,162 of JAJZWW010000141.1, read as the reverse complement.
TCGCCAAGGACCCCGAGAGGGCCGCGCGGCGTCTCGTGCACATACCCATGGGCCGTTTCGGCGAGCCCGAGGAGATCGCCGCCGCCGCCGCCTTCCTCGCGTCCGACGACGCATCGTTCGTCACCGCCTCGACCTTCGTGGTCGACGGCGGCATCCACGCCGCCTACGTCACACCGCTCTAGTCGCCGAATCAGAATCCGAACCCGTCACCAGCGAACCCCGGGGGGAACGTCGCCATGACCACCGAAGACAGCGCCGCTGCTAGTACCGCCGACGCCGAGAAGCTCCATGCCCTCGGCTACGCCCAGGAGCTCCGCCGCAGGATGGGGGGTTTCTCCAACTTCGCGGTGTCGTTCACGATCATCTCGATCCTGTCGGGATGCCTCACCCTCTACGGCTACGGCATGAACACCGGCGGGCCGGTGGACATGGTGTGGGGCTGGCTGCTCGTCGGGCTCATGACCACGATCGTGGGGCTCGGCATGGCCGAGGTGTGCTCCAGCTTCCCCACCGCCGGCGGCCTGTACTACTGGGCCGCCAAGCTGGCGCCGGAGGGCAGCGGGCCGGCGTGGAGCTGGTTCACCGGGTGGTTCAACCTCCTCGGGCAGGTGGCGATCACCGCGGGCATCGACTTCGGCTTCGCCGAGTTCTTCACCGCCTTCCTCAGCCTGACGACCGGGTGGGCGGCGACCCCCGGGCACACCGTGGTGGTCTACGGGTGCGTCCTCCTGGCCCACGGGCTGCTCAACACCTTCGGCATCCGGATCGTCTCGTTCCTGTCCGATGTCAGCGTGTGGTGGCACCTGATCGGGGTGGTGGTCATCGTCGTGACGCTCAGCGCGATCCCCGCCCACCACAGCTCGGTGGGCTTCGTGTTCACCCACTTTGTCAACAATACCGGGTTCCGAAGCGGCTTCTACGTGTTCATGATCGGGCTGCTCATGGCCCAGTACACCTTCACCGGCTACGACGCCTCGGCGCACATGTCCGAGGAGACCCACAACGCCTCCGTGGCCGGGCCCCGGGGCATCGTCTCGTCGATCCTCGTGTCGCTCGTCGCCGGGTGGGTGCTGATCCTCGGGATCACCTTCGCCATCGCCGGCAACTACGACACCGCCCTGAAGTCCGCGACGGGGGTGCCCCCGGTGCAGATATTCATCGACGCGCTGGGCCGCCACGGCGGGGAGATCCTGCTGGTGATCGCCTTCGTGGCCCAGTTCTACTGCGGAATGTGCTCGGTCACCGCCAACTCGCGGATGATCTACGCCTTCTCCCGGGACGGGGCAGTCCCCGGATCGGTCTTCTGGCACCGGATCAACCCCCGGACCCGGACCCCCACCAACTCGATCTGGTTCGCCGCGGTGTTCGCCTTCGTGCTCGGTGTCCCCTACCTGTGGAGCGTCACCGCCTACGGGGCGATCACCTCGATCGCGACGATCGGCCTCTACATCGCCTACGTGATCCCGACCCTCCTGCGGCGCATCTCGGGCGATCGCTTCGAGGCGGGGCCCTGGACGCTGGGTCGCTGGAGCGCCCTCGTGGGATGGCTCGGCGTCGCCTGGGTGGTGGTCATCTGCGTGCTGTTCATGCTCCCCGAAGTGTCGCCGGTCACCGCGAGCACCTTCAACTACGCCCCGGTGGCCGTCGCGGTCGTGCTGGTCGTCGCCGGCGGGTGGTGGGTGGCCTCGGCCCGCCGCTGGTTCACCGGGCCCAAGGTGCAGGGCACGCCGGAGCAGCTGGCGGAGATCGAGCGCCAGCTGTCGGTGTAGTCGGAGCGCCGAGCGCGGCACGCCCTCATGGCATCATGTCGTTCGATCTGGAGAAAGGCGACGCGCTGCGCGGGCTGCGGGCCGCGGGCGGCCCCGGCGGGCCGTAACGTGCCCGGCCGCTGTGGCGGAGGCCGGCGCGGCGCGGCTTGCTGCTCATTACGCCGGGGGGTATAGTGACGAGCCAGGACGAGAGGACGGTGCGAGATGTGCAGAGCGGTGAAGTGCAAGACGTGCGGCAAGACGACGTGGGCGGGCTGCGGCCAGCACGTGGACCAGGTGATGCGCTCGGTGCCGGCGGAGCAACGCTGCCCGGGTCACTCCCGCCCCGCGACCGGGGCCCCAGCCCGCCCCTCGCTGTTCGCCCGGGTGCTCGGCCGGCGCTAGCCCAGCGCGCGCCGGCTGGTGGTGGTGGTGCCCGCCGCGCCGGAGGGGCCCATACTGTTCGGGTGCGTGTGGATCGTCACAGTCCGGTGCCGCTTTGGAGCCAGGTCCTCCAGGACCTCCGGGGCCGGCTGTCGGCGGGGGAGTTCGTCGAGTCCTTCCCCGGTGATGTCGAGCTGACGGGCTACTACCAGGTCAGCCGCCAGACGGTGCGCGAGGCGTTGCGGCGGCTCCAGGCCGAGGGGGTGATCGAGCGGGGCCGGGGCCGGGGCAGCTTCGTGCGCCAGCTGCCGATCGAGCAGCAGCTCGGCACGCTCTACAGCCTCTTCCGCTCGGTGGAGGCCCAGGGACACGTGCAGACGAGCACGGTGCGCTCCCTGGAGATCCGGCGCGACCGGGAGGCCGCCGACCTGCTCGGGTGCGATCCCGACGACGACCTCGTGTACCTGGAGCGCATCCGGATGGTCGATGGATGGCCGGTGGTCCTCGACTGCTCGTGGATGCCCGCCTGCCTCGCGTCCCCGCTCCTCGGCGCCGACTTCGGGCACACGGCGCTGTACCGCGAACTGGAGCAGCGCTGCGGGCTGCGACCGGACTCCGGATGGGAGAGGATCTCCCCGGTGATGCCGACGGCCGAGCAGCGCCGGCTGCTCGGGATCGGCACCCGCGACCCGGCCTACGGGATCGAGCGCCTGGCCTGCCAAGGTCCCCTGGCGGTCGAGTGGCGTCACGGGGTGATCCGAGCGGACCGCTTCCGCTTCGTCGCCCGCTGGGGGGACGGCCGGGTCGACGCCGCCTTCGAGGCTCCGCGCGCGGTCCCCACCGGGCGGGCCGGGTGAGCTGGCCCGGGGAGGGCGGTCCCTCAGCTCAGGCGAGGGACAGGAACAGCCGCTCCAGCTGCTCCTCGGAGAGCTCGGTCCCGGCTCCGTCGGGGTGCAGGGCGCACTCCTTCAGTCCGGTGGCCACGAGCTTGAAGCCGGCCCGGTCCAAGGCGCGCGAGGCCGCCGCCAGCTGGGTGAGGACTGCGCCGCAGTCCTCACCCTCCTCGATCATGCGGATCACCCCACCGATCTGACCCTGGGCCCGCCGCAACCGCTGGACCACGCTACCCAGGGATTGTTCGTCCAGCTGCATCGTGGCCTCCCGGGCAGGTCGCCTTCGACCCACTACCGCTCAATCGTACCCCCGGGGGTGTCAGGAGCTGACGCAAGACTACCTCCTTGGAGGCGGCGACCGGCCGTCCGCAGGCAGGTCGTCCTGACTACTCGTGGCGCGCCATGTAGAGGCGGACGGCCGACCACCGCCTTCACACGGGTCTTGCGGCAGCCGCTCAAGGTCAACTCAGGACCGGCTGCCTGGTCCCCGCACCGCCGCCGGGGCGGCAGGTGTCAGGCGTCGGGCCGTCGGACCAGCTCGACGAGGCGGTCACCCTCCTCGAGTCGGGGGTCCTCGCCGACGCCGAGGTCCACCCGGCGGCCGCGCACCACGCCGAGCACGAGGCCGTCGGTGGCGGAGCGGGCGGCGCTCAGGAGCTGACCGGCGAGGTCCGCGCTGACGGTGCGCTCGCGCAGGACGAAGCTGTCGCTGTCGACGAGTGCCCGCAGCAGGCCCACGGCAATCGGGGTCTCCAGGGTCTTCACCAGGGTGTGGGCGAGCAGCTCGCTGCTCGACACGACATGACGGATGCCGAGCTCGGTGAGGGCTCGGCCCACGTTGGCGGCCTCGGCGAGGGCGTAGATCTCTAGGTCGGGAGCCACCGCGTGGAGGGCGACGGCGGTCATGAGGGCCTCGGCGTCGTCGGTGAACGCGAGGAGGGCCCGCGAGGCCTCGCCCAGCCGCGCCCTCCGGAGGACCGACTCGTCGCCCGGGTCGCCGGTGACCGTCTCGATGCCCTCGCGAGCCCTACCGGCGGCCGGAGCGGAGGTGGATACGACCACGACCGGTATGCCGCTCGCGGCCAGCTCCTCGCCGACCCGGGCGGTGATCGGGTGGTCGCCGACGACGACGGTGAAGCTCCCCGAGGGGAGGCGGTGCGCGTCCATGCCGAAGAGCCTCCGGAGGTGGTTGACGACGGTGGCGCCGGCGATCAGGGCGAAGACGGCGCCGAGGAGGGGGATGGCGGTGAGCATCACCACCGACGCGATGGCCCGCCCGAGTGCGTTCTTCGGGGTCACGTCGCCGTAGCCAACCGTGCTGGCGGTGGTGATCGCCCAGTAGATCCCGGTCCCGTAGCTGAGGTGCTCGGCGATCGCGAAGGCGCCGGCTCCCACCAGGATGACCACTACGAGCGCGATCAGCAGCCCGAGCACCCGGGCCTGGCGGACCCGTGCCAGCAGGCGGTTGACGACGACGAAGACGGTCATGCGGTACGGGAGGATACGGGACCGGCCCCCCGGCGAGCGTCGACAGCGCGCGACGGGTCACGCCGGCAGCTGGCAGAGGGCCTGGTCACACTAGGTCGTAGGACGATATGATCGTGTGGTGACCGGATTCCGCGATGCCTCGACGCCCAGGCGGATCAGCCTCGGGGAGCCCCCCGGGCGGATGGCCCTGCTCGCCGGGTTCGGGGTGCTGTTGGGCCTGGTCGGCGGTGGCGCCGCCTTCGTGGTGGTGCGGCTCGTCGGGCTGATCAGCAACCTTGCCCTCCTGCACCGGGTGGGCTTCGACCTACCCAACCTGGACCACTACCATCCCGGGGCGTCGCTGGTAGCCGTAGCCGTAGCCGGCGGCCTGGCGGTGGTGGCGCTGGCCCGGTGGTCACCGGTGATCAGGGGGCACGGGATCCCCGAGTCGCTCGAGGCGATCGTGCTGCGCGAGAGCCGCATCCGACCCCGGGTGCTGGTCGCCAAGCCGCTGTCCGCAGCGATAGCCATGGGCACCGGCGGCCCGTTCGGGGCGGAGGGGCCGATCATCGTCACCGGAGGCTGCGTCGGCTCGCTCCTCGGCCAGGTCGTCACGGTCTCTCCGGCAGAGCGGAGGATCCTGCTCGCGACCGGTGCCGCCGCCGGCATGGCCGGGGTGTTCGCCACGCCGGTCGCCGCGGTGATCCTGGCCTTCGAGCTGCTGACCTTCGAACGGTCCCTGCGGTCCCTGCTGCCGCTCGTGCTGGCCTGCAGCATCGCCACCGAGCTCCACTACCTGCTCATCGGCGGACGCCCGTTGTTCGCGGCCGAGGGGATCCACGCCGTCGGCGGCGAGCAGCTGCCGCTGTTCGTCCTCCTCGGCGCGGCCGCCGGGCTCCTCGCCGTCGTGATCGACAAGGGCCTGTCGGGCTTCGAGAAGCTCTTCGAGCACTCGCCGATCCCTCCGGCGTGGCACCCGGTGGTCGGCGCGGTCGCCTTCGCCCTGATCGGCCTCGCCGTCCCCGGGTCGCTCTCGGTCGGCTACTGGGCGATCACCGACGCGGTCAACGGCCGGTTCCTTCTCGGCGCCGCCGCGGTGCTCTTCGCCGCCAAGCTCGGCTCGTGGTGGATCTCGCTCGCCTCCAACACCTCCGGCGGGACGCTCGCCCCGATCTTTCTCGTCGGCGCGACGATGGGCGAGGTCGTAGGGATCGGCTTCGAGCGACTGTTCCCCTCGCTCCACGTCCAGCCGGCGGCGTTCGCCCTGGTGGCCATGGGTGTGACCTTCGGGACCGCCGCCCGGGCGCTGCTCACCGGCGCGGTGTTCGCCCTGGAGGTCACCGGTGCCTACGACCTGGTGGTGCCGATGCTCCTCGCCCTCGGGGTCGCCGAGCTGGTCGCCGAGGCCTTCCTCGACGAGCGGGTCATGACCGACCGGCTGGCCCGGCGGGGTCTGCGGGTGGAGCTTGACTCACAGGTGGACCCCTTGCGCCGAGCGGTCGCCGGCCAGGCGATGGACCCGCTGCCCCGCGGCACCCTGGCCCCGGGCCTGCCGACCATCCGCTGGGATGCCTTCTTGCGCGACGCTCTGGACGTGGCGATCCGCGACCCCGCGACCCATCTGGTCGTCGTCGACCAGGGCCGGCCCGTCGGCGTCCTCCCACGCGCCACCCTCGAGCGGGCCCTCGACCGGCAGTTGGCCGACGACACCCTGCAGCCCCCGACGCTGGGGTCGGTCCGCCGATCCCGTCGGGCGCGTCGCTCGCAGGCGGACCGCCCCGGGGGGAAGGATCCGCAGGGCAGCGAAGCCGGGGGGGCCTCGGCGTGAGCGTTCCGGTCGACCCGGGTTCGCGGCGCTTCAGCGATCAGGACTACCGGGACATCCTCGCGTTCCGTGACCGGCTCCGGAGGTTCGTCGCGTGGAGCGAGGAGCAGGCCAAGGCGGCCGGGCTGACCCCCTCCCAGCACCAGCTCCTCCTGGCCGTGCGCGGGCACCCTGCACCCGATCCGCCGACCATCGGCGAGCTCGCCGAGCACCTGCAGCTGCGCCACCACTCCGTCGTCGGGCTGGTCGACCGGGCCGAGTCCGCCGGCCTGGTCCGTCGCAGCCCGGACCCCTCGGACCGGCGGGTCGTGCGGGTGGTGCTCGAGCCGGCGGGCAGCGAAGCCCTGGAGGAGCTCACTGCCCTGCACTTCGCCGAGCTGGCGGTCCTTGCCGAGGCTTCCGAGGCCTTCAGGCCCCTCCGGGAAACCCGGCGCTAGCGTCCTCGCGGTGAGCGAAGGGCAGGTCACCGGGGAAGCGTTCTCGTCGCGGTGGCTGCAACCCGCTGGCGGACCGAGTTGGACCTGGCCGATGGTCTCGGAGTGGGAGCTGCGGCGCCCCGGCTGGGGTGATCGCCACGCCAGGACCCTCGCGGCCTGCGGTCCCGACCCGACCGGGGCCTCCTCGGAGCGTCCGGCGGATGCCGTGGTACCGGAGGAGCCCGCCGGCCCGGGGGGCGGAGCTCCCGGACCCGAACTGCCACGCGGATGGCAGATGCCGGGCGAGCCCGCCGCGGCGAGCCCCGGTGCCGGCGAGGACGGCGGCCCGCCGCCCGGAGGCCGAAGCGTCCGCCCGGCCGTCCCGCCTGGGCGCGCCGACGAGGCGGCTCCGTCGATGCTCGGGTTCCT
>JAJZWW010000140.1 GCA_021846485.1 Actinomycetes bacterium | reverse complement strand
TGCCCGTGGGCGGTGGCGACGACCACCCGGTCCCCGCCCCGCCAGCCGACCACGGAGGTCGCCTCGTCCCCCCACCAGGTAAGGCGGCGCGGCTCCCCGCCGTCGAGGTCGACGACCCACGCCTCCGGGTGGCCGGCTGCGGTGGACGAGAAGGCCAGGCGGCTGCCGTCGGGGGAGAGCCGGGGGCTGCGAATGACCGCCGGGCCGGTCCCGATCCGCCACGCCTCGCTGCGCTCGATCGACCCGACCCACAGGTCGTCGTCGGTGACGAACGCCAGCCGGTCGCCGTGGATCGTCGGGTGTCGCAGGTAGGGGAGCTCGGGCATGGGCCGCACCGTACGCGCCGGGGCCGGGGCACGCCGGCGGGTCGGGCTGTCCCCGTGGGGCTCCGCGGAGACACTTGGCGACGTTCGGGCAAGAGAAGCCCACGGGCCCCGGGGGATGGCACGGCCCGTGCGGAACAACGGAACGAAAGGTCCCGCCGAGAAAGCTCTCGGGTGGAAGAGGCCGGGCGGCGCGCCCTGACGGCGAGCGGATCCACATGATCTCGGACGACTTGAACCTCCACAAGAACCACGAGATGCGGGCCGGGTGCGAGACGAACCCTGACCGCTCACCGGTCCGGGCGGGCCGGCTACAGCCGGTCGACGACCGCGGAGGCGAACTCCGAGGTCTTCACCTCGGTGGCCCCCTCCATCTGCCGGGCGAAGTCGTAGGTGACGATCCGCTCGGCGATGGTCGTCTCCAGCGCCCGGACGATGTCGGCGGCCGCCTCCCGCCACCCGAGGTGCTCGAACATGAGCACCCCCGAGAGCAGCACCGATCCCGGGTTGACCTTGTCCTGGCCGGCGTAGCGAGGCGCCGTGCCGTGGGTCGCCTCGAAGATCCCGTGGCCGGTCGTGTAGTTGATGTTGGCCCCCGGGGCGATCCCGATCCCGCCGACCTGGGCGGCGAGGGCATCGGAGAGGTAGTCGCCGTTCAGGTTGGTCGTGGCGATCACGTCGAACTCCGACGGTCGGGTCAGCACCTGCTGGAGGGCGATGTCCGCGATGACGTCCTTGACCAGGACCCGGGGTCCGGGGTCGCCCCCGCAGTCGTCCCAGCCGACGGCCACCTCGGAGAGCTCTTCACGCACCAGCTCGTAACCCCACTGGCGGAAGGCGCCCTCGGTGTACTTCTGGATGTTGCCCTTGTGCACCAAGGTCACCGACTTGCGTCCCCGCTCGACGGCGTACGCGACGGCCGCCCGGATCAGCCGCTTGGACCCGGTCACCGAGATCGGCTTGATCCCAACGCCGGAGTCGGGGCGGATCTCCCAGCCGAGCTCGTCGTGGAGCAGCCCGATCAGGCGCTTGGCCTCGGGGGTACCTTCCTGCACCTCGAGGCCGGCGTAGATGTCCTCGGTGTTCTCCCGGAAGATCACCATGTCGACCAGCTCGGGGCGTTTGACCGGGGAGGGCACCCCGGCGAACCAGCGGACCGGCCGCAGGCACACGTAGAGGTCGAGCACCTGGCGCAGGGCCACGTTGAGCGACCGGAACCCGCCACCGACCGGGGTGGTCAGGGGGCCCTTGATGCCGACCAGGTACTCCCGGAAGACCTCGACGGTCTCGGTGGGCAGCCAGTTGCCGGTCTCCCGGAACGCCTTCTCACCCGCGAGGACCTCCATCCACTCGATGCGATGGCCGTGCTTGGCGGCGGCGGCGTCGAGCACCCGCCTCGCCGCCGGCCAGATGTCCACGCCGGTCCCGTCCCCCTCGATGAAGGGAATGACAGGGTCGGTGGGGACGACGAGCCCTCCCCCGGGGGACATGGTGATCTTCTCGCCCATGCCCGCAGGCTACCGACCCCTGCAGGGACGGCCGTGCGGGCGGCGCCGCTTCAGGCGTCGTCGAGCTCTGCCAGGCGGGCGACCGCGGCGGCGAAGTCCTCCATCATCTCCGCCACCACCCGGCGCGCCGGGCGGACCGAGTCGAGCAGCCCGACACCCTGGCCGACGAAGTAGGTGGCCAGCTCCCGGGCCCCCTCGTGCCCGCCGGCCGCGGCGGTGTCCACCCGGTCCAGGGCTGGCTCGGCGAGCATCGACTGCAGCGGCATGGGCAACGCCCCCGGGCCGGCCGGGTCGTCCCACGCGTCGGTCCACCCGGATCGGAGCTGGCGGGCCGGCTTGCCGGTACGACCCCGGGAGCGGACCGTGTCCCCCGACCCGGCGGCGAGCATCTTGGCCTTGGTGGCCGGGGCGGTCTCGGCCTCCTCGGTGGTGAGCCACACCGAGCCGGTCCAGGCCCCGTCGGCGCCGAGGGCCATCGCCGCGGCCATCTGCCGGCCGGTGACGATCCCGCCGGCGGCGAGCACCGGGACCCGTCCGGCCGCGGCGGCGACCACCTCCGGAACGAGCACCATTGTCGGGATCTCCCCGGTGTGGCCGCCCGCCTCACCCCCCTGCGCGACGAGCAGGTCGACCCCGGCGGCGAGCTGGCGCTCGGCGTGGTAGCGGCTGCCGACGAGCGCGGCGACCGGCACGCCGCGGCGGCCGGCCTGGGCGACCAGGTGCTCGGGCGGCGGGCCGAGTGCGTTGGCGACCAGCGCTATCGGGTGGGAGAAAGCCACGTCGAGCAGCCCGGCGGTGGTGTCGGGGTCGCCGAGGCGGATCGACCCGAGGCGGACCTCGCCGGACGGCAGGCCGTGGCGGTCGAGCAGCTCGCCCACGAAGCGACGGTGGCCCTCGGGGACCAGCGCGTCCAGGTCGCCGCCCCTGAGCGCCGCGGTGCGCTCCGGGACGAGCACGTCGGCGCCGTAGGGGCGGCCGGCGACGTGACCGTCGATCCAGCACAGCTCGGCGTCGAGGACCTCGGGGGTGAGTCCGGCGGCGCCGAGCACCCCGAAGCCGCCGGCGTTGGTGACCGCGGCGACCACGTCGCGGCAGTGGCTGAAGGCGAGCAGCGGGAAGTCGATCCCGAGCAGCTCGGTGACCGGGGTGTTCATGCCGCCCGGGCGACCAACCCGAGATTGGAGTAGATCTCCCGAGTCGCCCCGGAGCGGTTGAGGGTGATGAAGTGCAGGCCGGGCGCGCCGGCGTCGAGCAGCGCCCGGCAGCAATCGGTCGCCGCCTCGACCCCGACCGCGGCGACGTCCCGGTCGCTGCGCGCGACCCGTAGCCGGGCCTCGAGGTCGCCCGGCACTACGGCACCGAGCTCCCGCTGGCGCCCGATCGACGAGAGGGCGGTGATCGGCATGATGCCCGGCAGCACCGGCTTGTCGACGCCGAGAGCGGCCAGGTCGTCGACCAGCGCCAGGTACTCCTCGACGGAGAAGACCGACTGGGTCACCGCGAAGTCGGCCAGAGCGAGCTTGGCCGCTGTCTGGGCCCGGTCGGCCTCCCGGGACGCGGCGCGGGGATGGACCGAGGGGTGGGCGGCGACGCCGACCGAGAACCCCCCGACAGCCCGGGCCAGCTCGACCAGCTCGATGGCGTGGGTCAGCTCACCAGGGGGGCTGCCCGGCGCGGGCGGGTCGCCGCCGAGGGCCATCAGGTTGTCGATCCCCGCCTTGCGCAGCCCGACGAGGATGTCGGCGAGCTCCAGGCGGGTGTGGCCAGCACAGGTGAGGTGGGCCATCGGGTTGAGCGTGGTGGTCTCGAGCAGCCCGGCGACCAGGTCGTGGGTGGGACCCCGCGAGGACGGCCCGCCCCGGTAGGTGACCGAGACGAAGGACGGCTCGAGCGGCTGGAGGTCGGCGAGGGTCCGGGCGAGGTGCCGGCGACCCTCGGCGGTCTTCGGTGGGAACAGCTCGAAGCTGTAGGTGCGGCCTTCGGCGAGCAGTGCGGCGATGTGGGTCACAGACGTCTCCCTGGCGGTGCAGGTAGCGGCGCCGACGACGTCTGTCGTACTCGAACCCTCACAGGGAGGCGCCTACCCGACAGACGATACCAGTCGCCGGCGGCCGCCGCCCGGAGACCGCCGCTCAGTGCTGGAACTGGCGCTCGCCAGTGAGGACCATAGCGATGCCGTGCTCCTCGGCCGCCGCGGAGACCTCGGCGTCGCGCACCGACCCGCCCGGCTGGACCACCGCGCCCACCCCGGCGGCGGACAGCGCGTCGAGACCGTCCCGGAACGGGAAGAAGGCGTCGCTCGCGGCGGCGCCACCCGCCGCACGCCCGGCCGCCCGGGTCGCGGCGAGCTCGGCCGCGCTGACCCGGTTCTGCTGGCCGGCGCCGATCCCGAGGGCGGTGCCACCGGCCGCGACCACCACGGCGTTGGACTTGACCGCGGCGACCACCCGCCAGGCGAGCTCGAGGTCGTCCCACTGCTGCCCGGTCGGCTCCGCGGTGGTCACGACCCGCCACTGGCTGCGGGGTACGGCGAAGCGGTACGGCTCCTGGACCAGCCATCCCCCCGACAGCTGGCGCAGGTGCCACGACCCGTCGTCGGCTCCGGCATCGGGGGCGGGGGCCTCCAGGACCCGCATGCCCTTGCGGCGCGCGGCGAAGACCTCGAGCGCCTCGGGGGAGTACCCGGGGGCAACCAGCACGTCGGCGCGCGGGTTGGCCACCAGCTCGGCGGCCAGCTCGGCGTCGACCGGCGCGGACAGAGCGACGATCCCGCCGAACGCCGAGACCGGGTCGGCCGCGAACGCCCGCTCGTAGGCGCTACCCGCCTCGCCGGCGACCGCCGCCCCGCAGGCGTTGGCGTGCTTCACCACCGCCGCGGCGACCGGTCCCAGCTCCGCCAGGGAGTGCACCAGCCGCCAGGCGGCGTCGGCGTCGTAGAGGTTCAGGTACGAAAGCTCCATCCCCCCGTGCTGGCGGAGCCGCCCGAGCCAGCCACCCCGGCCCATCTCGGCGTAGAGGCCCCCGGCCTGGTGAGGGTTCTCCCCGTAGCGCAGCACCCGGGTCCGCCCCAGGGTCAGGCGGATCACCGGGGGCAGCGAGGTCTTTCCCCCCTCCTCGTCCTCCTGCTCGGCGAACCAGTTGGCGATCGCCGCGTCGTAGGCGGCGGTGTGGGCGAACGCCGCCGCCGCCAGCCGCCGGCGCAGGCCCGCCGAGAGCGACCCGTGGGCCGCCAGGTCGGCCAGCACCCTCGGGTAGTCGGCCGGGTCGACGACCACACCGACATGGGCGTGGTTCTTGGCCGCCGCGCGCAACATCGTCGGGCCGCCCACGTCGATCAGCTCCACCGACGGCCGCTCCGAGAACGGGTACAGGTTGCACACCACCAGCCCGACCGGCTCGATCCCCAGCGCCGCCAGATCCGCCACGTGCTCGGGGCGGTCGAGGTCGGCGAGGATCCCCCCGTGGATCGCCGGGTGTAGGGTCTTCACCCGCCCCCCGAGCATCTCCGGTGCCCCGGTCACCGACTCGACGTCGCGGTGCGCGACGCCGGCCACGGCCAGCGCCGCCGCGGTCCCGCCGCTGGCGACCAGCTCGTGACCGAGACCGGCGAGCCCGGCGGCGAGATCATCGAGGCCCGTCTTGTCGTAGACCGACAGGAGGACCCTCATCGCAGGCTCCCCTCCAAGAAGCGACGGATGGCCTCGGGGTACAAGACCCGCTCGACCGCCTTGATCCGCTCGTGCAGGGTTTGCTCGGTGTCACCCGGCAGCGCCTCGACCGCCCGCTGGGCGAGGATCGGCCCGTCGTCGACCGCCTCGGTGGCGAGGTGCACCGTGCAGCCGGTGACCCTCACGCCGGCGGCGAGGGCGCAGCGCACCGCGTGCCAGCCCTTGAAGGACGGCAGCAGCGAGGGATGGGTGTTCAGGACCCGGTCCGGGAAGGCAGCGAACAGCGGCGCGCCGAGCACGGTGCCGAAGCCGGCCATCGCGACGGTGCCCACCTCGTGGCGCCCGAGCGCGGCGACCACCGACTCGGTGTAGGCGACCCGGTCGAAGTCGGGACCGAAACCGGCCCGCTCCACCGCCTCGACGGGCACGCCGGCGTCGGCGGCCAGCTTCTCGGCGCGACAGGGCCGGTCCACCAGGACCACGGCAACCGGCAGGCCGGCGTCGAGGATCGCTCCGAGGATACTGCCGGTCCCCGACGCCAGGACCGCCAGGCCCGGTGGGTCGCTGGAGACCCCGCTGCGGTGGTCTGTTTCTACTCCGGCCACCGCGACGAGACTAATGGGGGGGCGAGAGGGAGCGCAGCTCGACTGGTAGTAGTAGCCGGCGGGCGGGCCGGCGGGGCGCGGGCAGGCCGGGGCACACCACGCCCCGCGATACTGGCGCGATGGACCCTCGCCCCCTCGCTCTGGTCACCGGAGTCTCGCGCGGCCCGGGGATCGCCGCCGCCGTCGCCCGCCGCCTGGCTGCGGAGGGGTGGGACCTGGCGCTGTCGGGGTGGCGCCCCTACGACGCCGGCATGGCCTGGGGCCGCCACGACGACGAGCTCGACGCGCTGCTGCTCGACCTGAGCCCGCCGGAAGGCCGGGTGCGCTACTTCGACGCCGACCTGGCGGACCCCGAAGCGCCCGCCGCCCTCTACGACGACGCCGTGGCGGCCTTCGGGCGGGCACCGGTCGCCTTGTGCGTGGTCCACACCCACGACACCGGCGGCGGGCTGGCGGAGATGACCGTCGCCGACTTCGACCACCACATGGCGGTCAACGCCCGAGCGACGATGCTGCTCGCCGCCGAGCACTCCCGACGTTTCGAAGGCCCGAGCGGGCGAGGGCGGATCGTGACCTTCGTCAGCGGGCTCCCGTTGCGGGGATCGGTCGCCTACGCGGCGAGCAAGGGGGCGATCCACTGGATGACGGTGTCGATCGCCGCCGAGCTCGCCTTGCAGGGCATCACCGTCAACGCAGTCAACCCTGGTCCTACCGACACCGGTTGGATGTCGCCCGCGGTGCGCGAGCGGATCCGCTCGGAGAGCCCCCTCGGCCGCCTCGGCCGCCCCGAGGACGCCGCCGAGCTCGTCACATGGCTGTGCTCGGCCGCCGGCGGGTGGGTGACCGGCCAGGTGCTCACCTCCGACGGAGGCTGGTCGACCATCCGCTGAGCTGTCGCCCCGGCCGGGGACCCACGAGCCGGCACCGGTGGCGGTGGTGGACGAAGGTCAGGTGGTCAGGTGGTCGGGTGGTCGGGTGGTCGGGTGGTCAGGTGGTCGGGTGGTCGGGTGGTCGGGTGGTCGGGTGGTCAGGTGGTCAGGTGGTCACACGGCGCGTCGCGTCCCCGCAGGCCCCGGGAACCGGAAGTGGCCGCTCTCCGAGCAGGAGCAGTGCCGGGGAGCATCCCCGACGACTGGTCTGTCGCTTGCCACGGCAACCGCTCCCACGGTCCACTTTTGGCACTATTGTCATTCTGCCGCCCTTGGCGGGTGACGGCCCGCTCGCAGTGGGACGACCTTGCGCCCGGTGCGGAAACTGGGTGCATTGGGCCGAAGTGGGTGCGTTCGACCTCCATATCGGGCACTGGATGCACCCAGTTCGCTCCTGTGCACCCGGTTCGCTCCTGTGCACCCAGTTCCGGCCAAGGGGACCTGAGCGGCAGCTACCGAGGAGAAACTTGGGGTCTTCCGGCACAAGTTTGAGTCCGGTTGAGGGAACCAGTCGCTGGTTGCCTTGTGCCGCATGGCTCGGACGGCGCGAGCGACAGGGCCGAAGGTGACTACGACTCTCCACCCGACCCGTAGCTGAGCTAACGGTCCGGCTCGCCCCGGTTTGGTCGAGCTCCCCGCCCTGTCGCCAGAGGCCCGCGGCGGCGGGCGGCAGCGAGCCGGTGGGCCGGGACGTGGTGTGCGGTCCGGCCGGTCGTGCGCCTGCCACGCCCTCCGACGGGAGTCGGCCCTTGCCGCGGCTGGGGAGGGGCGGTGAGGAAGGGAGGGGTGGCGGGTGGCGGGGTGGGCGCGGGTGGCGGGCCGGGCTG
>JAJZWW010000139.1 GCA_021846485.1 Actinomycetes bacterium | reverse complement strand
CTCACCGACCGCTCGGTTCGCCTCAGCCTCGGCGGGTCGGTCTACGACCCCACCGACGCGGTCGGACGGCTCATGTTCAACGTGCTGGCGATGGTCGCCGAGCCCTTTCTGGTCTCCACCACGGGCCTGCGTCGCCGTCGAGGCGAGCTGCTCGGCCTGCGCTGGTCGGACCTGGACTTCGAAGCAGGCCGGGCCGCCATCCGCCATCCGCTCAGCTCGCGGCAAGGTCACCTTCTTGTCAAGGGCCGAAGACGACCGAGTCCCGCCGGAGCATCGCCGGAGACCCACTGAGCCGGCAGGCACCGTTGGCAAATGGGAGTCTCCCGGCATAGTTGTGGGTGGGCGGTGGGAACGGGTGTTCGCTCGTGGGGTAGGACCGGTCGATCGGGACCCGCCACGGCAGCTGAGAGGGCCGCGCGATGTGCCAGCCCGGTCCGCCACCCGCGCCCACCCCGCCACCCGCCACCCCTCCCTTCCTCACCGCCCCTCCCCAGCCGCGGCAAGGGCCGACTCCCATCGGAGGGCGTGACAGGCGCACGACCGACCGGACCCGCACACCACGTCCCGGCCCTGTCGCTCGCGCCGTCCGAGCCATGCGGCACAAGGCAACCAGCGACTGGTTCCCCCAACCGGACCCACACTTGTGCCGGAAGACTCGCAAATGTTTGCAGACGTCGCCCGCAAACGCGGTGACCAGCGGCCCTGATCGGGCGAAACCGCTGGTCACCGCCACGGTGGGCCGGGAGGGATTCGAACCCCCGTAGGCATCGCCGGCAGATTTACAGTCTGCTCCCTTTGGCCACTCGGGCACCGACCCGGGAGGCCCTACGATAGCCGCGCCCGACGGCGGGGCGCGGAGATCGGGTCCGCGAAGAGCTGGCCTGCTGGTGGTCCGGCCCCCGGGCCGTTAGCGTCAGCTTCTCTGGACCAGCAGATCCCCCCCCTGCCGGCAGAGCCGGTGGTCGTCACCACGGCGGCGCCGGGCCGGCCGGCCCGGACCCTCCGGCGCCGGGTCGACCAGGGGACCGACTGGCTCGCGACCCGCCACCGGATCCCAGTCGAGCTCGCCTTGCTGGCCGCGCTCTACGCCGCCTACGACCTGAGCCGCGGCGCGGTGATCTCCGGCACCGCTGTCGCGGTGGACCACGCCCGCACGATCTACCACTTCGAGCAGGTGCTGCACGTGGCGGTGGAGAGACCGATCCAGCGCGCTGCGCTGGGCGTGCCGGGGCTCACCGTCGCGTTCGGCATCGGCTACCTGGCCCTCCACCTACTCTTCACCGGAGCGGTCCTCCTCTGGCTCCACCGGCGCCACCCGAAGGGGTACGTGTCCTTGCGCACCGCCCTGGTGGTAGCCAGCTTCATTGCCCTCGCCGGCTACGTGGTGTGGCCGACGGCGCCCCCCCGCCTGGCCGGCGTCGGGGTGGTGGGCACCCTCTCCCAGGTGGGCGTCGCCCTCAACTCGCCGACGCTCGGCGTGCTGTTCAACCCCTACGCGGCCTTCCCCAGCCTCCACGAGGTGTACGCCTCGCTCACCGGATGGGCGATACGTCGGCACGCCCCCAACCGGCTCCTCCGGGCCCTGGGGACGGCGCTGCCGCTATGGGTGGCGGTGGAGGTGATCGCGACGGGCAACCACTTCGTGGCCGACGTGGTCGCCGGCACCGCCGTCGCCGGTGTCGGCCGGCTGGTCGCCGCTCGGCTGGTAACCGGCAGGGACCGGCGGGCCGGCACAGGGGTCCCAGCCGCCCGGCTCAGCTCGGCTCGGCGCAGCCCGGGGATCAGCGCAGCCCGGCGAACAGGTCGTCCTCGGGCAGCGGGGCGCCGCTTCGGTCCGCGGCCCGCACGAACCACTCGGTCCCGAAGAACCTCCCGTAGAGCTGCGGTCCGAGCCGCAGGAAGAAGACGTTGTCCGCCTGGCTCCCATGGGCCGCCAGCGCCTCGTACTTGGCGGCGGCGCAACCGGATACGTCGACGGTGGTGGTGACCGCCTCGTCGGGCGTCCCCCACTCCACCTCGTCGGTCCCACCGTCCGCGAACTGCCCTTCCTCCCTGTCGCTCGGCGCCGGCGGCTCGAGCCCGGCTTCGCGCAGCACTGCGGCGAGCTCCCGCAGCCCCGAGCGGGGCACGGCGGTGTGGTAGAGCTTCGACGGGATCCCCGTCGAGCGGGTCGCGGCAGTGGCGATGCGGTGGGCCATGATGTGGTCCGGGTGCCCGTAGAAGCCGTTGGCGTCGTAGGTGACCACCACCTGGGGCCGGTACCGGCGGACCAGCTCGGCCAGGGGGGCGGCGGCTTCGTCGACGTCCATCCCCCAGAACGCCCCCGGTTCGTCGTTGGCCGGCCAGCCCATCATCCCCGAGTCGCGGTAGCCGAGCAGCTCGAGGTGGTCGACGCCGAGGATCTCGGCGGAGCGGCGCAGCTCCACCAGGCGGCCGGCGGCGACCGACTCCCGGTCGTGGCCCGGCTCGCCCGGCTTGACTCCTCCGGGGCCATCACCGCAGCTGCCGTCGGTGCAGGTGACCAGCACGGTGCGCACACCCTCGGCGCCGTAGCGGGCAAGCACTCCCCCGGTGCTCGTCGCCTCGTCGTCGGGGTGGGCGTGAACCGTCATCAAGCAGAGGGGGGAGTCGGTGGTCACCGGCGGGACCCTACCGGCCGGTGGCGGGGGCGTCGGGGCGAGGAGCGCCGCCGAGCAGGTCCTTGCGCAGCTTCCCGAGGGCATTGCGGGGCAGGGAGTCGACGACGACCACCCGCCTCGGGCGCTTGTGGGCGGCCAGGCGCTCCCCAACCCACGTGTCGAGACCGCCGAGCTCCCCGTCGGCCACCACGTAGGCGACCACCACCTGCCCGAGGTCGCTGTCGGGCTCGCCGAGGACCGCGGCCTCCCGGACCGAGGGGTGGGAGAGCAGGGCGGACTCCACCTCGCCGGCGCCGACCCGGAAACCGCCGGTCTTGATGAGATCGGTCGAGACGCGACCCACGATCCGGTGCTGGCCGTCGGGCGCGACCACCGCGGCGTCGCCGGTGACGAACCACCCCCCCGGGGCGAAGCTGGCCGCGGTGTCCTCCGGCCGGCCGAGGTAGCCGGCCATGAGCGTCCGGCCCCGCACCTGCAGCCCGCCGATCGCCATCCCGTCCGCGGGCAGCGCCCCGCCCCGGTCGTCGACCACTCGTGCCTCCACTCCAGGCAGCGGGCCGCCCACCCACCCCGCCCGGCGGGGACCGCCCACCCGGGCGCTCAGGGTGATGAGGGTCTCGGTCATGCCATAGCGCTCGAGCAGCCGGTGCCCGCAACGGGCCTCCACCTCTTCGAATACCGTCTCGGGCAGCGACGCGCTCCCCGAGACCAGCAGCCGGGCGGCGCGCAGGGCCCCCGCGGCGGGCGAGCGGGCGACCCGGCCCCAGACGGTCGGGACGCCGAAGCACAGCGTGCCCCCCTGGTGGGCGACCGCGTCGGCGTACGCCTCCGGCGCCGGGCGCCCGGTGTGCACGAGACGCCCGCCGAGGCGGAGGGAGCCGAGGACCCCGAGGACCAGCCCGTGGACGTGGAACAGCGGCAGGCCGTGCACGACGGTGTCGTCGGCGCTCCACTGCCAGGCGTCGGCCAGGGCGTCGAGGTCGGCCGCGACGGCCCCGGCGGTGATCGCCACCCCCTTGGGAGGCCCGGTGGTGCCGCTCGTGTAGAGGATCAGCGCCGGCGCGGCGGGCCGCTCGCGGGCCGCCGCCGGCGAAGGCCCGGACCAGCTCCTTGCGAGCCCGACAGCTTGCACCGGGACCGGCCGGCAGCCCGACGAGCGGAGGATCTCCGCGACCGCCTCCCGCCGGTCCGGCCCGGCCAGGAGCACGGCCGCGCCCGAGTCGCCGATGACGTGTCCGAGCTCCCCCGGGCCGGCGTCAGGAGGCACCGGCACCAGCGGGACCCCGGCCCGCAGCGCCCCCACCACCGCCACGACGGTCTCCGGCCTCGGGGTGGCGTCGACGGCGACGACCGGCGCCCCGGCGAGGTCCGCGGCGAGCGCCGCCGACGAGGCGTCCAGATCCCCGTCGGACAGCGTCCGGCCGGCGACCACCACGGCGTCGGGCCGGTCCGCGGCGCCCGGCAGCCCCTGCAGCGCGAGCAGCACCCCGAGCACGCTACCGGCGGGCGGGCGGGCGGCCACCGCTAGCGAGGAGGAACTTGCCTGCTGGACGGTTTCGCACCCGGGACCGGGAGCCGAGGGCGGGTGAAGAGGTCCGCCAGGCAAGTTCCTCGTCAGTACCTTGGGGTCATGCCGACGTTCGACGTGGTCTCGAAGCTCGATCTCCAAGAGGTCCGCAACGCGGTGGACCAGGCCCGGCGGGAGGTCGCCACCCGCTTCGACTTCAAGGACACCGGTTCGGGCCTGGAGCAAGGCGAAGGTGAGATCCGCTTGGAGTCCTCGACCGAGGACCGCCTGCGGGCCCTCGTGCAGGTCCTGGAGGAGAAGCTGGTGAAGCGCCGGGTGTCGCTCAAGGCCCTCGACTTCGGCAAGGTCGAGGAGGGTTCCCGGGGCGTGGTCCACCAGACCGTCGCCCTGCGCGCCGGCCTCGACGCGGACCACGCCAAGGCGGTCAACAAGTGGATCAAGGAGCACGCCCAAAAGGGTGTGTCGTCCCAGACCCAGGGAGACCAGGTCCGGGTGACCGCCAAGAAGCGCGACGACCTTCAGGCGGTGATCGCCGGGCTCCGCCAGGAGGACTTCGGCATCCCCCTGCAGTTCGAGAACTTCCGGGACTGACCGCGCCGCGCCTCGGCGGGCGCTCGGTTCACGTCGAGCTCGCCGAGGAGGAGTAGAACGAGCTCCACTCGGCGGGTAACCGGTACTTCAGCACCTTTCCTCCGACGGTCTCGGGTAGCTTCGTCGACCCCGGAGATGTAGTACCTGGTCCCCGACAGGACCCAGCTGTCGCCGTCCCGGGCGGCGGTGGTGGAGATCCGGTGGGAGTTGGAGCCGGCGTCGCGCTCGGTGATCGCAAAGACCATCCTCTCACGTCCCGAAGCCAGCGCCGGCAGCCAGCTCGCGTGTTGCTCCTCGCTGCCTCAGCGGGCGAGGACCTCCCCGCTGATCGCCGAGGAGACCAACAACAACAAGAGCGGGCAGCCGCCAGCCGCCGTCTCCTCGCACACCACCGCCAGGCCGGCGACACCGCCGCCACCACCACCGAAGCGCTCGGGCAGGTTGACGCCGACGAAGCCGGCGTCCCCGAGGGCCCGCCAGAGCTCGGCGTGCTGGTAGTAGCGGGGCCCGAAGCCGGCGGTGACCTTGGCCACGACGCCCGCAGCATCGCCGTCTCCGGGGACTCGTCGAAACCGCTCACCGGTACGCCTCCGAGTCGTCGGGGACGTCGATCTCCAAGCGCCCCAGGGCGAGACCGAAGGCCTTGCCCTGGGCGTCGCTGCGCAGGCTGGTGCTACCCCCATCCCCGAGAGCGCCGGGCAGCACGAAGTTGAGCGCCCGGAGGTTGGGCAACTCGTAGCGGCGGACGGGCCGGTGGCACACCGCCGCGAAGTGGTGGGCCACCACCTCCTCGGTGAGCCCCGCCTTCAGCGCGGCATAGACCGCGTCGCTGCGGGCCCAGACCCCGATGTTGGCGTCGGCACCGTTCCAATCGAGTGCGCAGCAGTTGCACACTCACCTGAGATTGCGCCCGATGCTCTGGGCGTGCGACCTCGGACTGACGGAGCGGATCCGCTCATCAGGCCACCTCGGACATGCGGCCTCCCGAAGGAGGCGGTGGCTCGGTCGCTTCCCGATCAAAGGAATGCCGGCTCGGCGGTGAACTGTCCCGCCTGCTCGGTCTTACGCCCCCTCCATTGCCAGGATCGCTCCTGGCTCCGGCTCGGGCACACCCCCGGGAGCTCCGGGTGTCTTCAGCCATCTCCCAGCCATCAGGTCTGATCGGGAGTTGGGACCAGTCGACCGGTATGCCGGTCACCAGCTGTGCCACCAGGCAGGTGGAGGCAAGCTCTGCCAGAGCTGCCAGGTTCTTCGCCGCGTTCAGGTCACGGTCGATGTCGAGGCCGCATGCCTCGCAGTGGAAGCTACGGGCGGAGCGCGAGAGCTTCGCCTTCTTCGTACCGCAAGCCGAGCAGAGCTTCGAGGAGGGGTACCACCACGCCGCGATCCAAAGGACCGAGCCGTACCAGGAGCACTTGTAGGACATCTGGCGGCGGTACTCCGCTGAGGCCGCGTCCGCCCACGCGCGGTTGAAGCCCCGCTTGCCCCGTCCGCGCCTGCCCATGGCCTTCACGTTCAGGTCCTCCACCACGTTCGCCGCGTAGGTGGTGGCGTCGTGGTGGGACTTCTTGTGGATGGCGTCCGAGCGAAGGCGCGCGGCGTCCCCGTGGGCTCGCTGCAACCTCCGCTCGTTCTCCTTCGCCGCCTTGGAGCGCGTCTTGTTGTTCCAGTAGCAGGCGCCAGCTACGTGCGTGCCGTCAGCGTCGAAGCAGGCCGGCGATCCGCTGCGGTGCTGGCGCTCCATCTTCCTTTGGTAGCGGGAGACCTTCCGCTTCGCCTGCTCGGTCGCCTTCGGGTTCTCCGCGACGTGACCGTCCGAGGAGGTGACCAGAGCAGCTACGCCGACGTCGTGCCCGCCGACGCCGGTGGAGGGCCGCGGTGGGACCTCGCGAAGCTGCACGACGGCGAAAGAGACGTAGCTCCGGCCCCCCTCGCTGGCGAGGCTGGCCCGCAGCAGCCGGGCGGAGCCATCTACGAGGCGCAGTCTCAGCTTGTCCGTGGGCTCCTTCACCCGCAGGGCGCCGATCACCGGAAGCTGCACGTGGTGGCGGTCGAGGACCTTGACCGCACCGGTGGTGAAGCTCACCGCCTGGCGTCCACCCCGGCCCTTGAAGCGCGGCCAGCCGACCCTCTGCCCCTTCCTCGTCCCGTCCCTCGAGGCGAAGTAGTCGCCGAAGGCACGGGACAGGGCCTCGAAGGCAAACGAGTAGCACTCCTTGGAGCTCTCCTCCCACCAGGGCGCGACCTCGTGCTTCACCCGGTTCCAGACGTAGCGCATCGCCTCGCCCGACCAGGGAACGGACTCCGAGACCGGTCGGTAGTCGCCCTTGCGCTCGCCGCTCGCCACCTTGGCCTCGTGGGTCTTCCGCCGGGCCTCGTTCATCTCGACGAGGGCCGGGAGTCGGGCGACATCCTCGGCATGGGCATCGGCCTCCGGAGCACTCGCCCCCTGGCGAAGCGCCAGTGCCCTGAAGACGTCCTTGGTGTGCAGCTGGTCCTCGACCAGTGCTTTCGCCCAGTTCCAGGCGAAGCGCCTGGCGCCTTGGTGGGAGGAGATCTCTGGGTGCCTCCCCGGACGGTCCACCTCGAAGCGGTAGGCCTGGAGGACCCACCCCGGAGGGATGGTGAGCTTGCCCATGGCTACATCCTCGCACCTTGGTGTGACAGTGCCGCCGGGCTGCGACAGCGCCGCTGGGCCGATGTCGTTCTTCGCGCAGCCGAGGGCCTCGATCGCACGGCTGCGAGCCCCACGCCGCCCGTAGAGCCGGGCGCAGAAGGAGGTCAGCACCTCGGTCATGTCGTGCACCAGGTCGTCGTCGAGCTCCCCGGGGTCGACCACCCTCACCCACCTGCCCTGAGCGGCCAGGGCCGCCTCCAGGTCCTCCACCCCCAAGCGTGCCAGGCGGTCCCGGTGCCCGACGACGATCGTCGAAGCCGTGGGGTCCGCGAGCACCCGCTGGAACTTGCGGCGCTCGCCGTTCGTCCCTGACCCGACCTCGCTCACCACCTCGTCGACCGTCATGCCCTGGGTGGTCACCCATCCAGCGACCCGCGCAACCTGGCGGTCCGAGTCGGCCCGCTGGTCATGGGAGGACACCCGGGCATAGAGCACCGTC
>JAJZWW010000138.1 GCA_021846485.1 Actinomycetes bacterium | reverse complement strand
CCGGTGCGCACCGCCCGGGTCCGGATCCCCGACGGCCAGGTCGCGTCGTTCGACCTGCCCGACCCCGACGGGGTACGCGCGGCGACCGTGCCCCGCCTGGAACTGGACGCCGCGCTGGTCGGCCTCGCCCGCGCGTCGGGGGCCACCGTCGAGGAGGGCCGGGCGGTGGTCGCCGCCCAGCCGGCTCCAGGCGGGGTCGAGCTGTGCTTCGCCGACGGCTCGCAGCTGAGGGCCCGCTACGTGGTCGCCGCCGACGGGATGTGGTCACCGCTGCGCAAGGCCCTCGGCCTCGCCGACCCCGGCTACCTGGGCGAATGGCACGCCCTGCGCCAGTACCACCGGGGTGTCGGGCCGGCCGCCGGAGACTTCTGGGTGTGGTTCGAGGACGACCTGCGGCCCGGCTACGTGTGGTCGTTCCCGCTCCCTGGAGGCCGGGCCAACGTGGGCTTCGGGCTTCGCCGCGCGCCGGGGCAGGCGACGGGGAGCATGAAGCGGCTCTGGGCCGAGCTCCTGCGCCGCCCCCACATCGCCTCGGTGCTCGGCCCCGGCGCCGAGGCGGAGGAGCCGGTCCGGGCCTGGCCGATCCCGGCGCGCATCGGTGGGACCCGCCTCGCGGCGCTCGGCGGCCGGGTCCTCTTCGCCGGCGACGCGGCGCGCGCCGCGGACTGCATGACCGGCGAGGGCATCGCCCAGGCCCTGGAGACCGGGGAGCTCGCCGCGCGGGCAGCGCTCACGTGGGGGCCGGGCGAGCCGGGGCGGGCGGCGGCGGAGTACCGGGCGGTCATCGGCAGGGGCATGGCGATCGACGACCGGGTGTCGGCCCTCTTCTCCCGGGTGCTAGCTGGCGAGCGGGGCTCGCGGGCGTGGTTCGGGGTGGCCAACGCCTCGCAGCGGACCCGGCGGGCCTTCGCCCGGTGGATGTTCGAGGACTACCCGCGGGCCGGCCTGGTCACCCCGTGGCGGTGGCGGCCGGGATGGCTCTCGCTGCCCGCACCGTTCCCCACCCCCCGCTGCTGAGCAACCCGGGGGGGTGCTGCTGAGCAACCCGGGTCCGGGGTGGTGGGCGGCGCAGGGCGGCGAGGCCCCGCCGCCGACGAGCGGCGCGCCCAGCGTCGCGGTGGGCTCCGGAGCGGCTCGGGCCCGGAGCCGAGCGGGTGGCCCGGCGCGGCGGGCCGCGGCTACCGTCCGCGCCATGGCAGACATCGGCTTCGACGGGCAGGTGGCGATCGTGACCGGAGCGGGCGGCGGCCTCGGCAGGGAGCACGCCTTGCTGCTCGCCTCCCGGGGCGCCCGGGTGGTCGTCAACGACATCGGCGGCTCGGTCCACGGCGAGGGTAACGACCGAGGTCCGGCCGAGGCCGTCGCCCGGACGATCCGCGACCTTGGCGGGGAGGCGGTCGCCGACGCCCACAGCGTCGCCACCCCCGATGGCGGCCAGGCCATCGTCGACACCGCCGTCGAAGCCTTCGGCCGGGTCGACATCGTGGTCAACAATGCCGGGATCCTGCGGGACAAGGCGTTCCACAACCTCACCCCCGAGCTGCTCGACCCGGTCATCGACGTGCACCTGCGGGGAGCCTTCCACGTCACCCGGCCGGCGTGGGTCAAGATGCGCGAGCAGGGCTACGGGAGGGTGGTCAGCACCTCCTCCAATTCGGGGATCCTCGGCAACTTCGGCCAGAGCAACTACGGGGCGGCGAAGATGGGCCTGGTCGGGCTGACCCGGGTCCTCGCCGCCGAGGGCGCGAAGTACAACATCAAGGTCAACGCGATCGCCCCCCTGGCCCGCACCCGCATGACCGAGGACCTGATGGGTGCCGCCGCGGCGAAGCTCGACCCGGCACTCGTGTCGCCGGTGGTCGCCTTCCTCGCCCACGAGAGCGTCCCGGTCACCGGCGAGGTCTACACCGTCGGCGGCGGACGGGTGGCCCGGTTCTTCGTCGGCATGACCCCGGGGTACACCAACCCGGAGCTGTCCGTCGAGGACGTCCGCGACCACTTCGAGCAGATCCGCGACGAGACCGGCTACAGCGTGCCGGCGGGACCCGGCGACGAGCTGAAGGCCCTGATGGAGGCTCTCGGCCAGTAGCCACAGCGCCCGTCCCCGCCGACCGGGAGGCAGCTCCGGCGCGCCTCACCTATCCCGGGTGCCGGGACGGCTTCCGGACGGGCAGCCGGCGCAGCGGGCAGCGGGCCTTCACCGCCCAGCGCCGGCCGGAGGCGACCATCACCCACAGCTCCTCCGCCCGGCAGGCCACCGGCAGCCGGGCGGTCAGATCCTCGCCGACCCGGTCGAGGCGGGCCGCGTCGCCGTCGGCGTGGCCGACGGTCAGGTGGGGCACCACCTCCCCGAAGGCTCCGTCCCAGGGGAGGGTCCCGAAACGCTCGGCCAGCCGGGCGGTCAGCTCCTGGAACGGCTCGGCGGGCTCCGGAACCAACCACAGCACCCGCCTCCCGAACCACGACACCCCGGTGAGCGAGAAGTCCCAGCAGGGCGTCCCGGCGGTCACCTCGGCCAGGTCGGCCAGGTCGGCCGGATGGATCGCCGGCGGGGGGATCCACGGCACGATCAGGCTGATGTGCGCCGGCACCCCGGCGGCGGCCACCGGGTCGTGGCGGGCCCGCCACGCCGAGACCAGCGGCTCCGCCTGGGGCACGGGGAGCAACACGGCCGAGCCGGCCCGCCGGCCGCTGCCGTCCCCGGCCCCAACCGGCGAGCCGGGCTCACCCACGGGCGGCGAAGACCTCCTCGAGCAGGGCGGGAACGGCCACCTCCAGCCGGGAGTAGGTGCACTCCTCCGGCCGGCGGTCGGGCCGCCACCGGCGGAACCTCGCGGTGTGGCGCTGGCGGTCCCCCTGGAGGTGCTCGTAGGCCGCCTCGACGACCCGTTCGGGCCGGAGCAGCTCGAAGCGCAGGTCGCGGTCGGCGCTGTGCGTCGGAGACGAGGACGGCGTCGGCGCCAAGCGGCCCGAGCTGGCTGGCTCGTAGCACCAGCCCCCGGCGGGCAGCTCGCGCGCCGGGCGGGCGAGCATCGGGGCGACGGGAGGCACGACCGGCAGGTCCACTCATCTCGACGCTACCGCCCCGGGGCGGCCCCGGAGGCCTACCGGGCCTCGACGGACAAGCCGGCTGGGTCGGCCTCCGGAGGCTGGGGGCCGGCTGGGTCGGCCTCCGGGGCCCGGGGCCCGGCGCTCATCTCGGCCGCCAGGGCGATGGCCATCGGGCTTCCCTCGAGCTCCTCGAGCGGGGCGGGCAGGGCGAGGGACCAGTTGGGCCACTGGTCGGTCGTGCCGGGCATGTTGGGTCTCTCGGCGACGACCGCCAGATCCTCCAAGGTGACGGTGAGCACCCGGCAGGGGGCCCGGCCGAGGAGCCGGTAGGCGGAGCGCACCGCCTCTTCCGCCGGCGCGTCGCGTCCCAGCTGTCCCCAGTGCTCCAGGCGGGCGACGATCTCCCGGGACCCCTCCTCGTTGGGGTCGAGCCCGAGGCGGCGCTGGTCCTCCAGGTCCGCCCCGCTCCACAGCCCGGCGACGGTCGGCAGATCGTGGGTGGTCACCGACCCGAGGGCGTCGGGTTGCCACTCCTCGGGTCGGCGCGGCTCGAACCACAGGACCCGGTAGGACAGCACCCGGCGCTCGGCGAGCTCGGCGCGCACCGCGTCCTCGACCGTGCCCAGGTCCTCTCCGGCGACGAACGCCCCGGCCCGGTGTGCCTCGAGCGCCAGGATGTTGAGCAGGTCCCAGTACGGGTAACGGACGTAGACCCCGGCGGTGGCGTCCGCCCCGTCGGGGATCCAGTACAGGCGGAACAGGCCCATGACGTGGTCGACCCGCAGGCCCCCGGCGTGGCGGAGGGCGGCCCGCACCGTCTGCACGAACGGCTCGTAGCCCGCCGCCCGGAGACGCCACGGGTCCCAGGGGGGCAGGCCCCAGTCCTGGCCGAGGCGGTTGAAGTCGTCGGGCGGCGCCCCCACCCGCATCCCGGTGGCGAACGCCTCCTGCCACATCCAGGTGTCCGCCCCGCCGGCGTCCACGCCGACAGCGAGGTCGGCGATCAGCTCGGCCGGGGCGGTGCCCGCCAGCTGGCGGTCGATCTGCCACTGCAGCCAGGCGTGGTAGCGGACCCGCCGGCGGCCCTCGGGGCTGGCCGCGTAGGCGGCGACCGCAGGCGAGCTGGGATGGCGCAGCTCGACGGGCCACGCCTGCCACGGCAGCCCGTAGCGCTCGGCGAGCGCGTTGAACGTCGCGAAGCGCTCCAGGGGGCCTCCCCGCTCCGCCAGGTGGGCGTCCAGGCCGCCGGGGATCCCCGAGCCGTCCCGCTCGCCGACCTCGGCGAACAACCGCTCGAGCGCCTCGGACTTGAGCGCCCACACCCGCTCCCGGTCGATCCGACGCTCCGAGTTGAGCGCCCGGCCGGCGGCGGCGAGCCGGTCGAGGCCACCGAGGCGCTCCGCCCCGGGGACGTCTTCGACCCTCAGGTACAGCGGGTTGGCGAAGCAGCGGCTGGAGGGGAAGTACGGGCTCGGCTGCGGGTGGGGGCCCGGCGGGCCGGCGTGGAGCGGGTTGAGCAGGGTGATGTCCGCTCCGAGGCTGCGCCCCCAGGTGGTGAGCCGGCGCAGGTCGGCGAGATCCCCGATGCCCCAGCTGGCGCGCGAGCGCGCCGCGTAGAGCTGGGCCGCCCAACCCCAGCGGGACCCGACCAGCTGGCGGCAGCGCCCCGGGCTCGCGACCAGCGGGCGCTCGGGGGTGTCGTCGGGCACGAGGTGGTGGTAGCCGAGCGGGAGGTCGGGGGGCAGGACGCCGTCGGGCACGGCCATCTCGGCCCCGTCCTCCAACCGCAGGTTCCCGGCTGCCACACGGGGAAGGGGGTGGTCGAGGCGGACCGTCGAGAGCACGCCGGGGTCCGAGTCCGGGTGCGACCGGCCCTCGCCGAGGGCGCCCATCGAGTCGAGCACCGCCCGCACCGTGGACTCGGGGGCGTCCCGCCAGCAACCGGAGGTGTCGTGGTACCCCGGCTCGACCGCCCAGTCGCGGGGATCAACCACGCCCGGCTCCCGCACTCTTGCAGGGGTTGTCGCTACGATCCGGGATGGTGATCGCCGCCATTTCGCCCGCCTACCCGGCGGCCGCGTGAGCGAAACTGCGCCGCCGGCACCGTCGACCTCGGTGTGCGTCGGGGACGGCGTGGTCCGGGCCGGCGGCTGCTCGTGGGCGGACCGCACCCTGGTCCGCGACGGCGGCTTCTACCCGCGCAGGTCGATGACCGCGCGGGAGCGCCTCGCCTACTACGCCGAGCAGTTCGCGGTGGCGGAGGTCGCCGCGACCTACCGGTTCCCGCCCACCCCGCAGGTCTGCTCCCAGTGGGTGGAGCGCACCCCGCCCGGCTTCGTGCTCGACGTCCGCGCGTGGTCGCTGCTGTCCGGGTGCCCGACGCTCCCCGACTCGCTGTGGCCGGACCTGCGCCGCGCCGTACCGCCCGAGCGGCGGGACCGCCGGCGGCTGTACTCCTCGCACCTGTCGCAGGAGGTCCTCCACGAGTGCTGGGCCCGCTTCCGCCACGCCCTGCAGCCGCTGGTGGACGCCGGGCGCCTCGGGGGGGTGCTGCTGCGCTACCCGTCTTGGTGGGGACCGCGCCCCGACACCTGGGCTGAGCTCGCCGCGCTCCCCGCCCGCCTCCCTGGGGTCCGCCTGGCGGTGGAGCTCCCCGAGCAGCGCTGGTTGGAGGGCGACGGGGCCGACGGGACATTGGAGTGGCTCGACGCCCGGGGCATCGGCCTGGTGTGCTGCGACGGGCCTCCCCGCCCCGGGGTGCCTCCCGGCCCGTCAGTGGTCGCGGCGACCGCCGAGCTGTCAGTGGTGCGCTTCCGGGGGCGTCGGCGCGTCGACGGCGAAGCAGGCACCTGGCCCTACCGCTACGAGCGTGCGGAGCTCGCCGGGTGGGTGCCGGCCATCCGCGATCTCGCCTCCCCCGGCTCGGAGGTGCACGTGCTGTTCGACAACGGCTACCGCGGCGACGCCGTCGACAATGCGCGCACCTTCCTCGAGCTGCTGCGCCGGCCGTCCGCCGAGGTCGCCTGAGTAGCTGGCGGGCGGCCCGTCGCCGCCCGCGGGCTCAGCGCAGCGAGGCGTGCACCGCCGAGGCGTGGTGGCAGACCATCGACCAGCCGCCGGCGGGGTCCCGGACGAACACGTTGAGGGTGGCGACGGTGACCCCGCCCTGCTCGCCGAGGAGGTTCTCGTCGAGCGACACCCACGCGAAGTCCCCGGCGGCGGTGGCCTGCTCCCGGGTGAGGAGGAACTGCGTCGCGGGAGGTTGCTGGAAGAGGGTGAAAAAGGAGGCCTGGACCTGGCTCCAGCCCCGCAACGCCGACCACCCGGGATGCGTGCAGACCACCCGGTCGGAGTGCTCCCAGAGCCCGGACATGGCGTCCAGGTCGGCCGCCTCGAACGCCTCGTAGTACCGGCGGTTGGCGACTTCGACGTCGACCTCGGCCCGCTCCACATCCCGAAGCTAGCCTCCCGGCGACCTAGCCTGGCCAGGTGGACGACACGTGGCGGGCCGGACCCCGGGTGACCGGCGACGGGGGGATCGAGCTGGCGACCTGGGACCTCGGCGGCGAAGGTCCCCCGCTGTTGCTGGTGCACGGCACCGGGTTCTGCGCCCGGGTGTGGGAGCCGCTGGCGGGGCCGCTGCGCGCCGCCGGCTGGCGGGTCTGGGCCGTCGACCAGCGGGGTCACGGCCGCTCGGGGCACGCCCCGGGCGGTGACTACCGCGACTGGGACCACCTCGCGATCGACCTGGCGGCGGTGGCCGATGCCCTCGCCCCCGACGGCGGTCTGGCCGCCGCGGGCCACTCGCTCGGGGGGGCGGTCATGCTGCGCGCCGAGCAGCTCCGACCGGGGAGCTTCAGCGCCTTGCACTGCTACGAGCCGGTGGTCGTCCCGCCCGGCGACAGCTCCTCCGACCCGGCCCGCCTGGCGGTGGTCGCCCGCCAGCGGCGACCGGTGTGGCCCTCCCGGGAGGCGGCGGCTGACAACTACGCGACCAAGCCACCGTTCGCCGGCATGGACCGCCGGGTGCTCCGGGCCTACGTGGAGCACGGCCTCCTCGACCGGCCCGACGGGTCGGTGGAGCTGGCCTGCTCGCCCGAGGAGGAGGCGAGCTTCTACGGGGGCGCGATGCGCGCCGGGGTGTGGGAGCACCTGGGGGAGGTCGAGCTGCCGGTCACCGTCGCCCGGGGAGGCGACGATGCCCCTCCCGCCAACCTGGCCGCGGCGATCGTCGCCCGGCTGCCCGCCGGACGCCTCGAGCGCTTCGACGACCTGGACCACTTCGGCCCGATGACCGACCCGGAGCGGGTCGGCGAGGCGGTCGCCGGCGCGCTCGCCCCCGCCCGCGCCACCGGGAGCCCCCGCGGCTGACCCGGCGCGTGAGGCGGCCCTCGGGAGGCGGCGGCAGCGTCGGTCCTTCACCAGGTGTGGTCGGGAGCGGTGCCGCTGAGGCAGCGCCACCAGCTCAGGGGTCGATGTGGCGGTGGTGTCGGTGAATCTCCATCCTCCGCCACGGGCACGCCCAAGAGGTGGCTACGGGTCGGAGACGATGGCGTGGCCGCCTACCCTGCGCCATCGGATCGCCCGCTCCCCGCCGATCTGGACCCACTCGAACGTCGCCCGGCCGTCAGGTCCCGCGAGGCTCCAGGTCATCTCCCACACCCCACGAGCGCCCTGCACCGGCTTGACCCGCAACCCGGCCGGCCACGCAACACCGAGATCGGTGACGTGCCGCTTAGCGTCGATCCGTCGATCCGACAGATCGACAACCAGGAGCCAGTCCGCCCGAGTAGCCATCCGTCGCGGGCCTCGCCCGACCGTTGACCCCGCCACCCACTCCACCCGAGCTCTGGCCGCGCCGGCGGC
>JAJZWW010000137.1 GCA_021846485.1 Actinomycetes bacterium | reverse complement strand
CGATCTGTGGGCGCGGCGGCGGCAGCGCTGCGCTCGGGGGAGCCGGTGGCCATCCTCGTCGGCGGCCGCGTCGCCGCCGACCCGGCCGCCCAGGCGCTGGCCGCCCACGTGGCCGAGGCCACCGGGGCGGCGCTGCTCTGCGAGACCTTCCCGGCCCGCATGGCCCGGGGAGCGGGGCGCCCGAGGATCGCCCGGCTCGCCTACCTGGGAGAGATGGCCGCCGGCCAGCTCGCCGGCCGCCGCCACCTGGTACTGGTGGGGACGCGCCGGCCGGTGGCGTTCTTCGCCTACCCGGGGCGGCCGGGCGACCTGGTGCCGGAGGGCTGCGCGCTCCACGAGCTCGCCCTGCCGGGGACCGACGCGATCACCGCCCTGGCGGACCTGGCCGAGCAGCTGGGGGTTGGGGTGGGGCCCCCGCCTCCGGCCACCGGCGACGCCCGGCTGCTTCCCCCTCCGTCGGGGCCGATCGACCCCGCCTCGCTCGGCGCCGCAGTGGGTGCCACTCTTCCCGACGACGCGATCGTGGTCGACGAGTCGATCAGCGCCAGCTTCGGCCTGGGTGCCGGCCTGGCGGGAGCCCCGCCCCACGACTTGCTGACCCTCACCGGCGGGTCGATCGGCTTCGGGTTGCCGTGCGCCACCGGCGCGGCGGTCGCCGGCGGCGGCCGGCGGGTCGTGTGCCTCCAGGCGGACGGCAGCGCGCTCTACACCCTGCCGGCGCTCTGGACCCAGGCCCGCGAGAGCCTGGACGTGACCACGGTGCTCGTCGACAACCGGGCGTACGCGATCCTCGCCATGGAGCTCGATCGTGTGGAGGCCGGTGAGCCCGGCCCCCGGGCCCGCAGCCTCCTCGACCTCTCCGGCCCGTCGCTCGACTTCCTCGCCCTCTCCCGGGGGCTCGGCGTCCCCGCCACCCGGGCGACCACCGCCGAGGAGCTCGCCGGCCAGCTGGCCGCCGCCCACGCCGAGCCCGGGCCCCACCTGATCGACGCGGTGATGGCGTCCGCAGGCCGCTGACCCTGGCCCGGGTTGGTCCGGCCCGGCCCGGTCTGGCTGGCTGGCCTGGCTGGCGGGGCAGGGATCGAACCTGCAACTTTCGGATCCAAAGTCCGACGTTCTGCCAGTTGAACTACCCGCCAAAGCGTGGGGCCAGCATCGCAGGGTTCCGGGGTGCGGCTTGGTAGAACGGTAGGCGATGAGCGCCCGCCCCCTCACCGCTGTGGTCCTCGCCGCCGGCGAGGGCACCCGGATGCGCTCGGAGCGCCCCAAGCCGCTCCACCGCCTCTGCGGGCGGCCGATGGTCCTGCACGTGCTGCACGCCATGGGTGACCTCGGCCTGTCGCGGGTGGCGGTGGTGATCGGCCACGGCGGTGACCGGGTCGCGAAGGCGGTGGCCGAGCAGCTCCCCGACGGTCTGGCGGTGGACTTCGTCGAGCAGCGGGTGCAGCGGGGGACCGGTGACGCGCTGGCGGTGGCGATGACCGCCTTCGACGCCGACCCCGACGAGGCCGGCGACGTGCTCGTCACCCCGGGCGACATCCCCCTGCTCCAGGGAGCGACGCTGGCGACGCTGGTGGAGGCTCACCAGGCGGCCGACGACGCGGCCACGTTGCTCACCGCCCGGCTCGCCGACCCCACCGGGTACGGCCGGGTGCTGCGCGACCGCAACGGCTCGGTCGCCCGGGTGGTGGAGCAGGCCGACGCCACCGACGGCGAGCTGGCGGTCGACGAGGTCAACACCTCCGTATACGCCTTCCGCCGGTCGGTGGTCGCCCCCGCCCTGCGCCGTCTCACCCCAGACAACGCCCAGGGCGAGTACTACCTCACCGACGTCGTGGCCGTCCTCCACGACGCCGGCTATGGGGTGGGGGCGGTCGACGTCGGCGACCCGGTGGAGGTCTCCGGGGTCAACGACCGGGTCCAGCTCGCCCGGGTCGAGGCCGAGCTGCGCCGCCGGGTGAACCGGTCGTGGATGGCCCGGGGGGTGACGATGGTCGACCCGGACCACACGTACCTCGACGTCACCGTGGAGCTCGCCGCGGACGTCTGCGTCTACCCCGGGACGCTCC
Source organism: Actinomycetes bacterium (assembly GCA_021846485.1). Classification (GTDB taxonomy): domain Bacteria; phylum Actinomycetota; class Acidimicrobiia; order Acidimicrobiales; family Palsa-688; genus JAKAQB01. The sequence goes on along the minus strand of JAJZWW010000137.1, from coordinate 5,912 downwards.
TGCAGGGCCGTACCGTCGTCGGGGAGGGAGCCGAGATCGGTCCCGGGACCCAGCTGACCGACTGCCGGGTCGGGGAGCGGGCGACGGTGACCGCGTCGGTGGGTCGGGCCGCGGAGATCGGCCCCGACGCCCGGGTGGGGCCCTGGTCGTACCTGCCACCGGGCTCCCGGGTGGCGGCCGGCCTGGTCACCGGCCCGGGGTTCTCGGCTAGCGTCGGTACCGAGGAGCCCGGGCCGAGCGGAGCGCGCGCATGATCGAACTGGTCACCACCCGCAAGCTGCAGCTGCTGACGGGCCGTACCCACCCGACGCTGGCCGAGGCGATCGCGTCGCATCTCGACGTGCCCCTCGCCGACGCCAAGCTGGTCGACTTCGCCAACGGCGAGATCCGGCCCCGCTTCGCCGAGTCGGTGCGCGGAGCGGACGTGTTCGTCCTGCAGAGCCACGGGAGCACCCCCGGGCGGTCGGTCAACGACTCGCTCCTCGAGCACTGGATCATGATCGACGCGGCCAAGCGGGCGTCGGCCAAGCGGATCACCGCGGTCTGCCCGTACTACGGCTACAGCCGCCAGGACCGCAAGTCCAAGAGCCGGGAGCCGATCACCGCGCGCATGGTCGCCGATTTCTTCCGGGCGGCTGGTGCCGACCGGATCATCTCGGTCGACCTGCACGCCGGGCAGATCCAGGGCTTCTTCGACGGGCCGGTCGACCACCTGACCGCGACGCCGTTGCTCACCGACTACCTGCGCACCCACGCCCCGAGCGGGGACTTCGTGATGGTCTCCCCCGACACGGGCCGCTCGAAGGTGGCCGAGCAGGCTGCCCGCTTCGCCGGCGAGCAGGTTGACGTGGCGTCGGTGTACAAGCGGCGAGCCAAGGATGCCGTCAACCACGTCGAAGCCCTCGACGTGATGGGCGACGTCGAAGGACGTCACTGCGTGCTCATCGACGACATGATCGATACCGCGGGGACGATCGGCGCGGCGGCCGACCTGCTCATGCAGAAGGGGGCCACCGAGGTCTGGGCGATGGCCACTCACGCGGTGCTGTCCGACCCGGCGGTGGACCGCCTGAAGAACTCGGTGATCTCCCGGGTGGTGGTGACCGACACCCTGCCGCTGCCCCCGGAGAAGCAGATCGACAAGATCGAGGTGGTGTCGGTGGCGCAGATCTTCGCCGAGGCGATCGACGCGGTCTTCTGCGACCGGTCGGTGTCGGAGATCTTCGGTGGGGAGAACCAGACCTAGCCCGACCCAGCCCGGGCCGTCCCCGCTGCCGGTCCGGGTGCCGGGAGCGCCCGGCAGCTCACTAGGATCGCCCGGTCCATGCAGCGAGACTCACGGAATGCGGAGAGACCATGGCTGAGCTGACCCTCGTCGCCGAGCCCGGACGGGCCATCGGGAGCGCCCCGTCGCGGCGCCTGCGGGCCACCGGCCGGGTGCCTGGCGTGGTCTACGGCCACGGCGCCGACCCGGTGGCGGTCTCCGTGGATGGCCGGGACCTGCGCATCGCCCTCTCCGGCGGTACCGGCGTCAACCAGCTCCTGTCGCTCGAGGTCGCCGGCGAGCGCCACCTCGCGCTCGCCCGGGTACTGCAGCGCGACCCGGTGCGCAACTCAGTGGTCCACGTCGACTTCCAGGTCGTCAGCCGCGACGAGATCGTCTCTGCCGAGGTGCCGATAGTGGTGGTGGGCGAGGCCAAGGCCGTCGAACAGGAGCGGGGCGTGATCGAGCACGTCTTGTCGTCGCTCACCGTCCGGGCCCGGCCGGGCTCGATCCCCGACGCCGTCCATGTCGACGTGAGCGGGCTCGTCATCGGCGACACCGTCAGGGTCGGAGGGCTGCCGCTCCCCCCGGGGGTCACCACCGACGTCGACCCCGAGGAGGCGGTGGTGGTGGCCGCCGGGTCGTCGGCGACCGCCGAGCTCGGGGGCGAGGCGGGCATGGCCCCGGAGGCCGAGGTCCCGGCAGGCGACGGCACCTCCGCTGCGGAGGGCTGACCGTCGCTGCGGCGGGAGCGGAGCGGGACACCCGCGGACCTCCTCGCTCTCGGGCTCGGCAACCCCGGGCGCGAGTACGCCGGCACCCGCCACAACGTCGGTGCCGACGCGCTCGAGCGGCTCGCTGCCCGCCACGGTCAGCGGCTACGGGGCGGGCGGTACAACTCGCTGGTGGCCGAGGTGGTCCTCGGCGGCAGGCGGCTCGCCCTGGCGGTCCCGCTCACCTACATGAACGACTCGGGCCTCGCCGCCGCGGCGCTGGTCAGGCGGTTCGGCATCGAAGACCTGACCTGCCTGGTGGTGGTCCACGACGAGCTCGACCTGCCGGTGGGCAAGCTGCAGGTGAAGGCCGGCGGCGGGCTGGCCGGCCACAACGGGCTCCGGTCGATCAAGGCGCACCTCCACTCCGGCGCCTTCACCCGGGTGCGGATCGGCATCGGCAAGCCCCCGGGGGGCAAGGAGCGGGGAGCCGACCACGTCCTGGCCGCCCCCGGCAAGCGGGAGCGCACCGAGCTGGAGGTGAGCGTCGAGCTCGCCGCCGACGCCGTCGAGCGCATCCTCGCCGAGGGCGTGCTCGCCGCCCAGAACCGGTTCAATGGTTGACGCCGTGAGCCCCCCGATCGGAGCCCCCCTGGCGTCGCTGCTGCGCACCCTGCGCACCGACGACACCTTCGCCGACCTCGCCGGGGCGCGCCGGGCGGTCGTCGCGGTGCCCGAGGCGGCCAGGGCGTGGGGCGTGGCGGGCATGGTCGAGGCCGCCGGCCGTCACCCGGTGCTCGTCGCCACCCCCACCGGAGCCGAGGCCGAGCGCCTCGCCGGCGACCTGGCTGCCTTCCTCGGCCCCGATGCGGTGGAGGTGTTCCCGGCGTGGGAGACCCTGCCCTTCGAGCGGGTCAGCCCGGGGGTCGAGACCATGGGACGGCGCCTGCGGGTGATGTGGCGGCTCCGCGAGGGGGGCGGGCACGTCCCCCGCGTGGTCGTCGCCCCGGTGCGCAGCCTGCTGCAGCGTCTCGGCCCCCACGTGGAGGAGCTGGATCCCGTCGTGGTCCGCCGGGGCGAGCAGGTCGACGCCGGGGACCTGGTCGCCCGCCTGGTCGGTCTCGGTTACCGGCGGGAGTACCAGGTCGAGCACCGTGGCGAGCTGGCCGTGCGGGGGTCGATCGTCGACGTGTACGGGTCCACCGCGGACCACCCGGTCCGCATCGACCTGTGGGGTGACGAGGTCGACCGGCTCAGCCGCTTCGGGGTGGCCGACCAGCGCTCCACCGAGGACCTCGAGGTCGTCGAGCTGTTCGGCTGCCGCGAGCTGTTGCCCACCGACGGGATCCGGGAGCGGGCCGCAGGGCTGGTCTCTGCGGCCCCGTGGGGCCGGGAGCAGTGGGATCGGCTGGCCGAGGGCCAGGTGTTCGACGGGATGGAGTCGTGGTTGCCCTGGCTCACCCCCGACGAGCGCCTGCTGCCCGACCTGGTCGGGGACCGGGGGCTGGTGCTCTCCGTCGAGCCGCGGCGGATGCGGGACCGAGCCGCCGAGCTGGCCGACGAGGAGGCCGCCCTGGCCGGCACCCTGGCACAGACCTGGGGCGCCTCGGGGGAGGTCTTTCCCCCCCTCCACCTCCCCTTCGATCGCCTGCTCTCCGGCAGCGGCGCGGCCGCCTGGCACGTGCTGGCGGTGCCCGAGGGTCCCGGGGTCGTCGAGGTCGCCGCCGGCGCCTGGGACCCCGTTGTCGGCGACGGCGACCGGCTGGTCGCCCGCCTGCGGGAGCTGGCCTCCGGCGGTTTCCGGATCGCGGTGTGCGCCGAGGGCGCCGGTAGCGGGGCGCGGCTGTCCGCGCTGCTCGCCGATCACGGCTTCGACGCCCCGCTGGTCGACGACACCGCCGCGCTCGACTCTCCCGGGGTGCGGGTCGTCGTCGCTCCCCTCGACCGGGGCTTCGTCTACCCGCCGGCCCGGGTAGCCGTCCTGGCCGAGGGCGACCTGACCGGGCGGCGGCGCACCCACCGCCGCCCCCGCCCGCGGGCCAGGCCGGCCGAGACGTTCTTCGACGACATGAAGGCTGGGGACTTCGTCGTGCACCACCGCCACGGCGTCGGCCGCTTCGGGGGCATGGTGCGCCGCTCGATCGGCGGGGTCGAGCGTGACTACCTGGTCCTCGAGTACCGGGCGGGCGACAAGCTGTACGTGCCGTCCGACCAGGTCGACCTGCTGCGCCCCTACTCGGGAGGTGAGAGCCCTTCGCTCAGCCGGCTCAACGGCAGCGACTGGCAGAAGACCAAGTCGCGGGTGCGTGCCGCGGTGCGCGAGATCGCCCGGGAGCTGGTGGTGCTCTACCAGAAGCGGGTTGCCTCACCCGGGCACGCCTTCGCCCCGGACACCCCCTGGCAGCACGAGATGGAGGCGGCGTTCCCCTACGACGAGACCCCCGACCAGGCCGAGGCGATCGCCGAGGTCAAGGCCGACATGGAGTCGGTCGCCCCGATGGACCGCCTGGTCTGCGGTGACGTCGGCTTCGGCAAGACCGAGGTGGCCATCCGGGCGGCGTTCAAGGCGGTCCAGGACGGCAAGCAGGCGGCGGTGCTCGTGCCCACCACCCTGCTCGCTTCGCAGCACTTCCAGACCTTCTCGGAGCGCTTCGCCGGGTACCCGGTGCGCGTCGAGATGCTGTCGCGCTTCCTCACGCCGGCCCAGGCCGCCCGGGTGGTCGACGGGCTGGCGGACGGCTCGGTCGACGTGGTGATCGCCACCCACCGGATCCTCGGATCCGAGGTGCGCTTCAAGGACCTCGGGCTGTTGGTCGTCGACGAGGAGCAGCGCTTCGGGGTGAGCCACAAGGAGGCGATCAAGAAGCTCCGGACCGACGTCGACGTGCTCACCCTCACCGCCACGCCGATCCCCCGCACCCTGGAGATGAGCCTCACGGGGATCCGCGACCTGACCTTGCTGCAGACCCCGCCGGCGGAGCGCCAGCCGATCCTCACCTACGTCGGCGAGTACGACGAGCGAGCGGTCGCCGAGGCGATCCGCCGGGAGCTGCTGCGCGAGGGCCAAGTCTTCTTCGTGCACAACCGGGTGGCCGACATCGAGAAGGTGGCGGCCGAGCTGCGCGCCCTCGTGCCCGAGGCCCGCCTGGCCGTCGCCCACGGTCAGCTTGACGAGGGCGTGCTGGAGAAGGTGGTGCTCGACTTCTGGGAGGGCCGCTACGACGTCTTGGTCTGCACGACGATCATCGAGTCGGGCATCGACATGCCGAGCGTCAACACCCTCGTCGTCGACCGGGCCGACCGGCTCGGGCTCGGCCAGCTCCACCAGCTGCGGGGCCGGGTCGGCAGGGCGGGCCAGAGGGCCTACGCCTACCTGTTGTTCCCCCCCGACCAGGTGCTGTCGGAGGAGGCCTACGAACGGCTCCGCACCGTCGGCGAGCACACCGAGCTGGGCTCGGGTTTCAAGATCGCCATGCGGGACCTGGAGATCCGTGGCGCCGGGAACCTCCTGTCGGGAGACCAGTCGGGCCACATTGCCGCGGTCGGCTACGACCTGTACGTGCAGATGGTGAGCGAGGCGGTGGCCGAGTTCAAGGGCGAGGAGCCCCGCGAGCCGGCGGAGATCAAGCTCGACCTGCCGGTCACCGCCAACCTCCCGACCGACTACGTCGGGCGGGAGGACCTGCGCCTCGAGGCCTACCGGAGACTGGCCACGGTCACCACCCACGCCGAGGTCGCCGACATCCGCTCCGAGTGGCTCGACCGCTACGGTCCGCTGCCAGAGCCGGCCGAAGCGCTGCTGCGCATCGGACACCTGCGCGCCGAGTGCTCCAGGCTCGGCGTGCGGGAGGTAGTGGTCGTCGCCGGCGGGGGGTCCGGCCTCGGCGCCGGCGGGTCCACTGCCCGCCTCCAGCCGCTCACCCTGAAGGCGTCGG
>JAJZWW010000136.1 GCA_021846485.1 Actinomycetes bacterium | reverse complement strand
CCGGCGCAAGTCGAACCTGCTCGCGCCGCGCCCGAGCTCGAGCGAACCGACGATCCGCCCGCCGGCGAACACTTGGACCTCGTCGCAGACGTCGAGGATCTCCTGCTCGTCGGTGGACGCGACGCATACCAGCGCCCCCTCCGCGGCGAGCTCCCGGATCTTCGCCAGGATGACCGAGCGGACTCCGATGTCCACCCCGAGGGTGGGCTCTTCGAGCAACAGCAGGCGGGGCCGTAGCAACAGGGCGCGAGCGATGACCACCTTCTGCTGGTTGCCACCGCTCAAGCCGGCGACCGGTCCGTCCCACTGGCCACGCACCCCGAGCTGGTCGAACAGCTCTCGCGCCGTGGCCTCCCGCCGCTTCTCGCGCGGCAGCAAGCAGAGCAGCCTCCGCCGGCCGACCTCCCCGAGGAAGAGGTTGTCCGGCCCGTTCAGGCCCCCGACGAGCATCCTCGAGCGATCACCCGAGATGCTCACGACCCCCGCGCGCAGCGCGGCCTGGGGGTTGCGCAGGCTCAGCTCGTGCCCGTCGAACTCCAGGGATCCGCTCGCCAGGGGTGCGCTCCCGCCGACTGCGCGGAGAGTGTCCACCTGGCCCGCCCCTTCGAGCCCATAGAACCCGACGACCCGACCACCGACGGCCTCGAAACTCACACCCTGGGCCGTCCCGGCGACGAGATCGCTGCAGCGCAGAGAGCACTTCGGCAGGCTCGACGTCGCGGGTTGTCCGTCACGACCGGCCCACCACCCGGTCGCCTTCGCCGATCCGGGCTGTCGGTGCCCGAGGGTTGCCTCACCACCGACCATCAGTCGCCCGACAGTCACCTCGTCGGCCTGGGCGGCCGACAGTTCGTCGACCAACCGGCCGTCGCGAAGCACGGCGACCCGGCTGCACAGCTCGAGCACCTCGGAGATGTGGTGGTTGACCATGAGTAGGCCGCGTCCGTCTGCTGCGAGCGAGCGGAGCATCTCGAACAGACGCTCCCTGGAGGGTCCCCGCAGACCCGCGGTCGGCTCGTCGAGGAGCACGTAGCGGGCGTCCCTGGCGACCGTCCGGGCGATCTCGACCCGCTGGCGGTCCCCGAAGGAGAGCTCAGCGAGGCGGGCGTCGGCCTGCAGGTCCTCCATGCCACATCGATCCATGAGCTCAGCGACGCGCCGCCGGGCGAGCCGCGGCGAGCGCACGAGCACACCCCTGTCGGGGAAGCCGAGCAGGATGTTGTCCCCCACCGACATTGACGGTATCGTGGCGAGTTCCTGGTAGACGCAGCTCACACCGAGAGCGAGCATGTCGGTGGGCCCGGAGGCATCCACCGCCCGACCGTCGAGGAGCACCTCGCCGGCGGTGGGCCGCAGCGCCGCGGCGAGCGCCCCGAGCAGGGTCGACTTGCCGGCCCCGTTGTGGCCTACCAACCCGAGGATCTCTCCGGGTACCACGCGCAATGTCACGTCCTCCAGCACGAAAGGCAGGTCCACGGCGTAGCGAACCCACAGCTGGCGGCAGCCGAAGCCCTGCACGCCCTCGCCTTGCGGCCGGTCCACGGGACCGGCCCGGGCGCTGGCGTTCTCTCCGGCTTCCGACATCGTCACCGTCCTCCTCGCCTGCAGACCCCACCCGGATCTCGGATCTCCGTACGAGGGCCTTCTCATGGGAGCGTGAACGGCTTCAACGCCCCCGAGGAGGTCACCTCTTCGACCTTCTTGCCGACGAGGATCTGCACGGGCTCCTTGTTGGCGAACACGGCGGTGTTGTACTGGGTCACCTTCGCCGCGCTCGAGGATGTGACGGCGTTGCAGGGGGTCTCCTCGAGGTAGGTCTGCTGCTTGTGGCCCTCCAGGTACCGCCACATGTCATAGGCCACGGTAGCCGCTTCGACACTAGGGAACTGAGTAGCCCCCGCGACGAAGACCTTGCCACTCTCGATGTAGTGGTCGGCAGGCAAGACTGTGGCGTTGGCGAAGACGTGGACCTTGCCAACGTCATTCTGGCCGATCACCGCTCGCACGGCACCCACGCCGACCGGCCCGTTGTCACCCCAGACGACGTTGATCCCCGGGTGCCCCTGCAGCATCGGGGAGACGACCTGGAGTGCCGTCGAGTACGACGCCTCACCGTTGACAGTGGCCACCACCTTCACGTTGCTGTGCCCCTTGATAGTGGCCTTGAAGCCGTTCCTGCGCAGCTGGGTCGACTGGGCAAGGGGCAAGATGACCCGACCCACGACCGCCTTGCGGCCGTGCAACCACTGGAGCATCTGCTCGGCGGTCGTCACCCCGCAGCTGTAGTTGTCGGTCTCCACGGTCTGGACGATGTGCGCCCCCTCCGCCTTCATGGCCGAAGCATAGGGCTGGGTGTCGATAGTGAACACCGGGATGTGGTGGCTATTGGCGTCCTTGATTGCCGGGGCGATGGTCTGGTCGTTGATCGAGTCTATCGCGATCGCGTTGACCCCCTCGGAGACGAACGTCTCCACCTGGTTGATCTGCTGGCTCACAGCCCCATTCGCATTCGCTGTGAGCACCTTCATCCCGTGGTCCTCGGCCTCCTTCTTGAAGTAGTTGGTAATGGCGATGAAGTACGGGTCGGTCTCCTGGGGCACCGAAACCGCCACGGTGAACTTCTTCGACCCCGAGGCGGCCCCGGTCGACTGTGCAGCCTTGGCCGACTGGGCGTTGCTCTTGCCCTGCGTGCTGGACGCCGAGGAGCCGCACGCCGTCAGGCCGGCCGCGGCCACGACACTCGCCAGCACGGCGAAGCATGTCTTCTTGTTCATTACCTCTTCTCCCCACTGTTGTATGTTCAGGTTGTTGGTGTTCTCAGGTGAATCGAATCGGTCTTGTTCCTGTTCGGATCCCGGAGCAGATTGGCTATCCGAGCGCCGCTCGTATCCGCTCGGCGATCCGCGCCGCTCGGGGAAGCACGGCATCCTCGAGCACCGGGGCCGCGGGGACCGGAACGTGGGGCGTGGTGATCCGCACGATCGGGCCGTCGATGCTCCAGAGCGCTTCCTCGGCGACGATGGAGACCAGCTCGGCCCCCCAGCCGCAGAGCCTCGGGTTCTCTTCCACGGTGAACAGCCGGGAGGTCCGCGCCACGGACTCGATGACGGTCGACACGTCGAGCGGGACGAGGCAGCGCAGGTCGATCACCTCGAGGGACACCCCCTCGGCCTCGAGCAGCTCCGCGGCGCGCAACGCCTCGGGCACCATCGCCCCCAGGGCGACGACCGTCGCCGACGTGCCGGGCCGGCGCACCACCGCCCTGCCGAGCTCGGCGACGATCTCCCCGTCGGGGATCTCCCCCTTGGTCGCGTAAAGGTACTTGTGGGTGAGCACCAGCACCGGGTCGTCGCAGCGCACGGCTGCGGCCATGAGGCCGACGACGTCGACGGGAGTGGAAGGGACCGCCACCTTGAGGCCCGGCACGGCCATCGCCCAGCTCTCCACGCTCTGGGAGTGCTGGGCACCCATGCGCAGCCCGGCGCCGTTGTCCGCCTGGATGACCAGAGGGACCTCGACCTGCCCTCCGGTCATGTAGCGGGTCTTCGCGATCTCGTTGGCAACGGTGTCCCAACACACCCCGAAGAAGTCGGCGTACATGAGCATCACGATCGGCCGCAGGCCGGTCATCGCCGCCCCCATGGCCGCTCCGACGAAGGCCTGCTCGGAGATCGGCGTGTCGAACACCCGGCCGGGTCCGAAGCGCTCGAAGAGTCCCACGGTGCTCTTGAACACGTGACCGGCGGCGCCGACATCCTCCCCGACGAGCACCACCGTCGGATCGCGGTCGAGCTCCTGGGCCATCCCGTAGCCGATCGACTCCCGGTAGGTCACCTCCGCCACGACGCACCTCCATCTGCCCACAGGTCACGTTCGATCTCCGACACGCCCGGTTCCGGGCCTTCGGAGGCTTCTCGGGTGGCCTGGTCGACCAGGGCCGATATCTCCTGGTCGAGCGCGTCGAGCTCCGAGCTGGCGACCCCGAGCCCGATGAGGCGCTCGCGGTACATGGGGACCGGGTCCCGGGTCATCCAGGCCTTCACCTCCTCCTCGGGCCGGTACTTGCCGGGATCGGCCCGCGAATGACCGCCGTGGCGGTAGGTCAGGGCCTCCACCAGGGACGGCCCCCCGCCGGCCCGGGCCCGGCCCAGGGCGACACAGGCGGTGGTGTACACGACGTCCGGGTCGTTCCCGTCGATCACGATCCGCTCCAGTCCGTAGGAGGCGGCCCGATCGGCAGCAGGATGGTCCACCGCGGTCACGCTGCGGGTGTTGGTGTACTCCATGTACAGGTTGTTCTCGCAGACGTAGACCACCGGCAGCTTCCACACCGCGGCGAGGTTGAGCGCCTCGTGGAATGCACCGATGTTGGTGGTGCCGTCCCCGAAGAAGCACACCGAGACCTGGCCGCTGCGACGGTAGAGCGCCGACCACGCTGCACCGGCGGCGATCGGCAGGTGGGCGCCGATGATCGCGTACGACCCGTACATCCCCTGGGCGACGCTCGTGATGTGCATCGAACCTCCCCTCCCCCTCATCAGGCCGTTGGTCCGCCCCACGAGCTCGGCCAGCAGGCCGGCGGGGGGAGCCCCCCGCGCCAAGGCGTGGTGGTGACCGCGGTAGGTCGCGAAGGTGTAGTCGTCGGGGCGCATCGCGGTGGCGAAGCCGGCGGCGACCGCTTCCTGGCCGATGGCCAGGTGGGAGGTGCCCCGGACCAGGTTGCGCAAGAACAGGTCGTAGGCCCGCTTCTCCACGCCCCGGATCAGCATCTGGCGTCGGTAGATCGCCAGACGGACGTCCCTGGCCACGTCGGCGCCGTCGGCGCCGTCGGCGACCGACGCGTCCGTGGCGGTGGCAGTTGCCCCGCCGGGCGACAACCCCGTGTGGTCTTGCATCGCCATGGTGGTGGATCCCTTCTCCCGTTCTCCGGTCATGCCCTGCCGTCGCTCATCAGCACCGCCGTGAGGCGCTCCACCTCGTCAGCCACCGGGACCAGCGCGCGGCGGACCATGTCGCCGGGCTTGCGCGAGCCGACCAGCTCGTTGAAGTCCGACCCCTCGCCGACCTCGCAAGCCAGCTGCGCCATGGCGGTCGCGAAGCGCTGACGCAGGCGCGTGCCGACGTTGACCTTGGCCACCCCCGCAGCTATCGCCTCCCGGACCTGGTGCTCGGGCAGGCCGCTCCCCCCGTGCAGGACGAGGGGCACGCTCACCGCACCGGTGATCTCCGCAAGACGCTCCAGGCGCAAGGGGGGCCGGTCCCCCGACACCACGAAGTGGGCGTTGCCGGCCGCGACGGCGAGGCAGTCCACCCCGGTCCTCTCGACGAAGGCGACCGCCTCCTCGGGAGTGGTGAGGTGCTCGGCTCCCGACCGGCGGACCCCGGCGTGCTCTTCGGGCATCTCGCCGATCTCGCCCTCGGCACCCGCACCGCGGCGGTGGGCCGCGACGACCAGCTCGGCCACCACCTCCGCGGACGCGTCGAAGGACAGCCCCTGGGTGTGGAGCATCGCCGCGTTGTAGCCGGCGTCCAACCCTGCCTCGGCCTGCTCCACTCGGGACACCTCGTTGAGCAGGGCCACGCACGGGACCGACAGGCTCTCGGCCACGTCGCGGGCCACGAGGGCGCTCCGGCGGATCCCGCCGGCGTCCAACCACGCCCCGTCGGCGGAGAGCCCGCCGAAGCCCACGATGGCCGGCGAGCGCATACGCTCGGCGACGCCGGCCATGACCTCCAAGCTGTCCAGGTCCCACGCCTCGAAGTACCCGACGGCGTACCCACCCGCGCGGGCCCGGGCGAGCAGGTCGGGGAGTGCCTCCAGCGTCATGTTCTCGCTCCTTGCCTGATATCGATATCGGTCCCGGCCCCAGCCGGGTGGTCCTCTCCCAAGACCCCAGCCGGCCGGCGAGGCCACACCAGCGCATCGGCAGCGGCTCTTGCGCCGGAGAGCGCCGCCTCGACCCCGCTTCGAGCCAGGTGCCCGGTCTCCTCCAGCAAGGTGACCGTCCGGCGCGCGATCTGTTCGACGCGTTCGGGCGCCTGCAGCCCGAGCACCAGTCGCCGCCAGAGCAGGTCATCGAGGCTGCCGGCCCCTTCGGACTCGACGGCGTGCACCGCCTCGGCGGCCAGGGCTCCGGTGGGCTCGTCGAGCGGGGCGGCGAGCTCCGGCCAGGCCCGGGCGAGCCCGGCGAGCTCCGAGGCGGCCGTGCCGTACAGGCCGGCCAGGCGAGCCGCGCTCGTCCGGCCCAGCAACGGCTCCAGCGCCGAGGAGAGCCCTCCACGGGCGCCGTGGAGCGGCACACCGCGGGTGGCCGGCGGGCGGTGTGCCCAGCCAGCCACCTCTTCGGCTTTGTCCACGAGCAGCTCGCCGGTGTGACGGTGGGTGGTGAGCTTGCCTCCGACCAAGGTCACCAGGCCTGGGAGGCGGGGGGCGTGGTCCACTACCAGCGAGCGGCGGGTGATGGACCCCTCGGGGGTTCCCGGTGAGAAGGGCAGGGGCCGGACGGCGCAGTAGCAGAGACGGATCCTCGCCTCTCCGGCGGCCCCGGGGGCCAACCAGTCGACGAAGCGGAGGAGGTAGTCGACCTCTCCGGGGTCGGTGTCGACCTCGTCCGGATCACCATCGACGGCCATATCGGTCGATCCCACCAGGAGCCCGTCACCGAGGGGCACGATCGACGCCAACCGCCCGTCGTCGGGGTGCTCGGCGTAGACGACCTCGTCGGGCGCCCCTTCGAAGCGGTCGATCAGCAGGTGCGAGCCCTTGGTCCCACCCACCAGGCGAGCGTCGCTCGGGCCCGCGCCGGCGACGACCGAGTCCGCCCAGGGGCCGGCAGCGTTGACGACGACGGACCCACCGACCTCGTAGTGCCCGCCGCCCACGGCGTCGACGACCCCGACCCCCCGCACCCGGCCGCCTACGACCAGCAGTGACTCCACCCGGGCGTGGGTGAGCAACACCCCGCCGAAGGAGACGACGTCCCGAGCGAGGTCCACGCAGAGCCGCTCGGGCCAGTCGAGCAGGGCGTCGGAGTAGCGCACCGCGCCCGCCAGGCCCGACTCTCGAAGTCTCCCGAAGTGCCGGCGGGCCTCTCCGGGGCGCTCCCACTGCCGCCACGGGTGCGGCCGGTCGGCGATGAGGGCGTCGTAGCAGAGGGTTCCTGCACGGAGGGTCAGCGGTCGACGCCGGGCACCTCGGTAGGCCGGCAGGAGGACGCGGGAACGTCGTACGAGATGGGGGGCGCAGCGCAGCAGGGTCTCTCGCTCGGCGAGGGACTCCCGCACCAACCCGATCTCGCCGTGCTCGAGGTAGCGCAGTCCCCCGTGCACCTGACGCCCCGACCAGCGAGTGGTGCCGGCCCCGACGTCGTCGCGCTCGACGACGATCGTGCGATAGCCGCGCAACACCGCGTCGCGCGCCGCCGCCAGCCCGTTGGCCCCTGCCCCGACCACGACCAGGTCGAAGCCGCCGGACGCCAGCTCTCCGAGCTGCTCCTCCCGGCCGGCAGCAGGCAGCCAACCGGCCTGCCGGCAGCCGGACGCCGAGGAAGAGGCCGGGGCCAGCCAACCGCCGGGCTCTGCAGCCATCCGCTTTCCCCCCTCCTCGACCATAGATGCACATTTGTGCGGCGATGCACATCTGTGCTATCACGATTGTGACGCTCGGTCGCTCACCTGTCAACCCCGATGAGCGAGAATCTTCGGCAATCGGGCTGGACCGGCCGGTGACCGCAGAGGAGGCGCTTTGGCTCGACAACCGACGGCCAACCCCAGCAAGCTCGCTTACGCCGCCTACCTCTATTACGTGCAGCAGCTGGACCAGTCCGAGATCGGCCGCCGGCTGGGGCTGAGCCGCTCCAACGTGTCCCGGATGCTGGCCGCGGCCCGAGAGCTGGGGATCGTCAGGTTCCAGGTCCTCTACGAGCCGACCCGCCGCCACGACCTCGAGGAGGCACTGCTGGAGCGCTTCGCCGCGGAGGGACTGGCCGAGGCGCTGGTC
>JAJZWW010000135.1 GCA_021846485.1 Actinomycetes bacterium | reverse complement strand
GGCTCGTCGCTCCCCGGCGGCCGGGCGGCCGTCGCCGGGGGCCTGGCCGCGGCCTGCGGGCGGCGGGCCGGCGTGGAGGGGGGCGGCTGCTGACGCCGCCACTCGGCCGGGTCGACGAGGCCGGCGAAGACCTGGGCGAAGACCCGGTCGAAGGCGTCGAGCTGGCCGGCCTCGGCCACCAGCGTCACGCGGGCCAGCCAGTACAGCTCCGAACGGCGCGCCGGGGGCGCCAGGCTCAGGGCGGCGGCCAGGCGACCGGCCTGCTCGGCGGTGACCGGCACGCCGGCGGCGCGCAACGCCAGCGCGAAGCGGGCGGCGACCTCGGCGAGATCCGTGCTCACCGACCGGCGATCCAGGCGGCTCCCCGCTCGGCGGCCACCTCGACGTCCTCGCGGTACTTGAGCACCGAGCCGGCGGTCGCCAGCAGCGCCGCCTCGTCGAGGTCGTCGACGCCGAGCAGTTCGAGGGCGTGCGCCCAGTCGATCGCCTCGGCCACGCCCGGGGGCTTCTGCAGGTCGAGGGTCCGCAGCCGGCCGACGGCCGCCGCGACCTGGCTGGCGACGCTCGCCCGGGCGCCGGGGACCCGCCGTCGGACGATCTCGACGGTCCGGGCGAGCTCGGGGTAGTCGAGCCAGTGGTAGAGGCAGCGCCGCTTGAGGGCGTCGTGCAGATCGCGGGTCCGGTTGGAGGTGAGGACCACGATCGGCGGGTGGGTGGCCCGGATCGTGCCGAGCTCGGGGATGGTGACGGCAGCCTCGGCCAGCAGCTCGAACAGGAAGGCCTCGAACTCGTCGTCGGCCCGGTCGATCTCGTCGACCAGCAGCACCGCCGGGCGGGGCCCCGGGTGCTCGACCGCCCGCAGCAGCGGCCGGGGGATCAGGTACTCGCGGGTGAACAGGTCATGGCCGCCGAGCGCCGAGTCGCCCACCTCCGCCAGGCGGATCTCCAGCAGCTGGCGGGGGAAGTTCCACTCGTACAGCGCCTCGGTGGCGTCGATGCCCTCGTAGCACTGCAACCGCACCAGCGGCGTGTCGAGCACCGCTACGAGCGCCTTGGCGGCCTCGGTCTTGCCGACGCCCGCCTCGCCCTCCAGCAGGATCGGCTGCGGCAGGCGCAGCGCGCAGAACAAGGCGGTGGCCATGCCGGCGTCGGCCAGGTAGCCGGCGGCGTCGAGGCGGGCCCGCAGCGCCTCGGGCGACGGGGCCAGCCCGGCGAGGTCGTCCACCGCTCAGGCGGCGTAGGCCGCCGGGTCGGCGACGAAGGCGTCCCGGCAGCCGCGCCCGCAGAACCACACGGTCCGGCCGGCATGCTCGGCCACCGGCGTGGACGGCTCGGGGAACACGGTCATGCCGCAGACGGGGTCGACGGCCCGCTCCACCGCCGGGGCGGGCGGCAGGGCGACGGGTGCGGGCGCCCGGGTCGCCCTTTCCCCGACGATCTCGGCGAGGATCGACAGGGCGACCTCCTCGGCGGTGCCCGCGGCGAGATCGAGGCCGGCCGGGGTGTGCACCCTCGCCCGGAGCTCCTCGGCGGCCCGCAGACCGGCGACGACGGCCGCCCCCCGCCGCCGGCTGGCGACCAGGCCCACGTAGGCGACGCCGCGCTCGAGGGCGGCGGTGAGGGCCTCCTCCTCGCCCCGCCCGTGAGAGGCCACGACCACGGCGACGGCGTCCAGTGGCAGCTCGCCGTCCCACTCCTGCACCGCCCAGCGCAGGCCAGCCCCGAGGGTGGCGAGGGCACGGGCGATCGGCGTGCGGCCCACCACGACCACCAGCGGCGGGGGGACGGCCGGTTCGAGGAAGATCTCGATCGTCCCGCCCGACAGGCAGGCGTTGTGGACCACCTGCTTGCCCGGCTGGTCGGGCTCCGGCTCGGGTGTCACCCGCAGTACGACCGGCCCGGCGCCGCTCGCCAGCAGGTCGGCGGCCGCCTCCCGTACCGTCGACTCGGCGCACAGCCCACCGACGAAACCCTCGATGGCCCCATCGGCCCGGATGATCGCCTCGTCGCCCGGCTTGGCCGACGTCGGGGCCTCGGCCAGCGTGACCCGGGCGTGGACGAACGGCACCCGCCCCGCCCGCAGCTCGAGCGAGCGCCCGGAGAGGTCCTGGCGCAGCACGGCCTACTCGATCGCCAGGTCGGTGCGCAGCGGTCGGCCCTGCAACGCACGCCAGACGGCGGCGGGCGTGAAGGGCATGTCGGCGGCGCGGATCTGCAGAGCGTCCAGCACGGCGTTGACCACGGCGGCGGGGGAGCCGACCGTCGCCGACTCGCCGACCCCCTTGGTGCCGATGGGGTGGTGGGGCGACGGGGTCACCGTCTGGCCCAGCTCCCAGCTCGGGCACTCCATGGACGTGGGCAGCAGGTAGTCCATGAACGACCCGCCGAGGTTGTTGCCGTCCTCGTCGAAGGCGATCACCTCCATGAGCGCCATCCCGAGCCCGTCGGCCAGCCCCCCGTGGACCTGGCCCTCGACGACCATCGGGTTGATCCGCGGCCCGCAGTCGTCGACGGCGACGAAGCGGCGGACCTTGACCTCCCCGGTATCGGGGTCGACGTCGACGACGCAGATGTAGGCGCCGAAGGGGTAGGTGAGGTTGGGCGGGTCGTAGACCACCGAGGCGTCGAGGTGGCCCTCCACTCCCTCGGGCAGCTCCAGGCTGCCGTGGGCGGCGAAGGCGATCTCCTGGATCGTCTTGCCCTGCTCCGGGTCGCCCTTCACCCGCCAGCGCCCGTGCTCCCACTCCAGGTCGTCGGGGGAGCACTCGAGGGCGGTGGCGGCGATCACCCGGGCCTTGTCCCGGACCCGCTGGGCGGCGACGGCGGCGGCCGCCCCCGACACGGGCGTGGACCGGCTCCCGTAGGTGCCGAGCCCGAAGGGGGTGTTGTCGGTGTCGCCGTGGAGGACCTCGATGTCCTCGGGGGGGATGCCGAGCACGTGGCTCACGATCTGGGCGAAGGTCGTCTCGTGTCCCTGCCCCTGGGTCTGCACCGACAGGCGCAGCTGCGCCTTGCCCGTCGGGTGCAGCCGGAGCTCGCAGCCGTCGGCCATGCCGAGGCCGAGGATGTCCATGTGCTTGCGGGGGCCGGCGCCCACCCCCTCGGTGAAGAAGGAGATGCCGATCCCCATGAGCGGCTTGCCTGCCGGGTCGGCCCGGCGGGCGGCCTGCTCGGCGCGCAGCTCCTCGTAGCCGGCGATGCGCATCGACTCCTCGAGCGCCCGCGGGTAGTTGCCCGAGTCGTACTCCCACCCGGTCGGCGTCGTGTACGGGAACTGCTCGGGGCGCAGCAGGTTCTTCATGCGCAGCTCGGCGGGGTCCATCTTCAGCTCGAAGGCGAGGCAGTCGACCATCCGCTCCACCAGGTACACGGCCTCGGTGATCCGGAACGAGCAGGCGTAGGCCACGCCGCCGGGGGCCTTGTTGGTGTAGACCGCGGTCACCTTGCAGTGCGCCGCCGGGTAGTCGTAGGAGCCGGTGAAGATGTGGAAGAAGCCGGCCGGGAACTTGGTGGGCTGGGCCACCCCGTTGAACGCGCCGTGGTCGGCGAGGACGTCCACCTGCAGCCCGAGGATCCTGCCGTCGCGGGTGGCGGCGATCGAGCCCTTCATGTGGTAGTCCCGGGCGAAGGACGTCGACATCAGGTTCTCGGAGCGGTCCTCGACCCACTTCACCGGGGCGCCGGTCACGATCGAGCCGACGATGGCGCAGACGTAGCCCGGGTAGATCCCGACCTTGTTGCCGAACCCGCCGCCGATGTCGGGGGAGATCACCTGGATCTTGTGCTCGGGCAGTCCGGCGACGATGGCGTAGAGGGTGCGGTGGGCGTGGGGCGCCTGGGTCGTCGTCCAGATGGTGAGCTTCCCCGTGACCTTGTCCATGTGGGCGACGGCCCCGCAGGTCTCCATCGGGGCGGGGTGCACCCGCGGGTAGAGCATGTCCTCGGTGACCACGACGTCGGCCTTGGCGAAGACCTCGTCGCAGGCGGCGGCGTCACCGGCCTCCCAGTCGTAGATCTTGTTGTCGGTGCGGCCCTCCACCTCGTCGCGCACCAGCGCGGCGTCGGGGTCGAGGGCGCGGCGGGCGTCGACGACCGCCGGCAGCGGCTCGTAGTCGACCTCGATCAGCTCGAGGGCGTCGCGTGCCGCGTACTCGTCGTCGGCGACGACGAACGCCACCTCCTGTCCCTGGAAGCGCACCTTGTCGGTCGCCAGCACCGACTGCACGTCGCCGGAGAGCGTCGGCATCCAGGCGAGGTTGAGCGACTCGAGGGTCTTGCCGGTGATCACGGCCTTGACCCTCGGGTGCGCCTCGGCGGCGCTGGTGTCGATGGCGTTGATCCGGGCGTGGGCGTACGAGCTGCGCAGCACCGCGCCGTGGAGCATCCCCGGCAGGTTGACGTCGTCGACGTAGTGGCCCTGACCGCGCAGGAAGCGGGCGTCCTCCTTGCGCAGCATCCGGCCGAACCCGATCGGGTTGCCGGCCGCGCTGGTCGGCACGGGCTCCGGGCTCCCGCCGGCGGTCGGCACCTCGGTGGTGGTCATGCCGTCACCTCCTGCTCGGCGCCGCCGGTGGGCGGCGTGGGTTGCTCGGCGCCGCCGGCAGCGGCGTGGGCTGCCGCCCACCGGGCGGCCCGGACGATGTTCTCGTAGCCGGTGCAGCGGCACAGGTTGCCGCTGATCGCCTCCCGGATGGTGGTCTCGTCGGGGTCGGGGTCCGAGTCGAGCAGCGCCCGGAGGGTCATGAGCATCCCCGGGGTGCAAAAGCCGCACTGCAGGCCGTGCTCCTCCATGAACCCCCGCTGCAGGGGGTCGAGCTCCCCTCCGGCGTCGAGGTCCTCGACCGTGCGCACCGCGTGGCCGTCGGCCTGTGCGGCGAGGGTGGTGCAGCTCTTCACCGGGACGCCGTCGAGCCAGACGGTGCACGCCCCGCAGTTGGAGGTGTCGCATCCCCAGTGGGTGCCGGTGAGGCCGACGACGTTGCGCAGGTAGTGCACCAGCAGCAACCGGGGCTCCACCTCGGCGCCGGTCTCGGCACCGTTCACGGTGATCCGGACCTGCATCACGCCTCTGCCCCCCCGGCGCGACGGCTGGCCCGGGTGAGTGCCCGGGTGACGAGGACCTCTGCCAGGTGGCGCTTGAAGTCCACCGGCCCCCGCTGGTCGGCGGTCGGCTCGCAGCGGTCCCGGCAGATCGCCGCAGCCTCGGCGATGCGCGCCGCCGTCGGCTCCTGGCCACGGAGGGCGTCCTCGGCCTCCGGGCAGGTGAAGTGATCGGCGCCGACGGCCGACAGGCCGATGCCCACGTCGGCGACGACCCCGTCGCGCAGCTGGACGAAGGCACCGGCAGCGGCCACCGCCCAGTCGCCGGCGCGCCGCTCGACCTTCTCGTAGGCGCTGCCCGCGCCGGGGCGCACCGGGACCCGCAGCTCGACGAGGATCTCCCCGTCGCCGACGGCTGTCTCGTACGGACCGCGGTGGAACTCCCGCAGGGCGACCGACCGGTTCTCGGCCGAGGAGTGGACGACCGCCCGGCCGCGCAGGGCGGCGAACACCCCCGAGAGGTCCTCGGCGGGGTCCGCCTGGCAGAGGGACCCACCGACGGTGCCCCGGTTGCGGACCAGGGGGTCGGCGATGACCGCCTCGGCCTCGGCGAAGATGGGGTAGTGCTCGGCGAGCAGTGCCGAGGCGAGGACCGTGGCGTGGCGGGTCAGGGCACCGATCGCGATCTCGTCGCCGTCGAGCCGGACGTAGTCGAGCTCGGTGAGGTCGTTGATGTCGACGAGGGTCTCGGGTCGGGCGAGGCGCAGCTTCATCATCGGCAGCAGGCTGTGGCCGCCGGCGAGGAGCCGGGCGTCGGGGCCGTGACGCTCCAGCAACGCGACGGCCTCGTCGAGGCTGTGGGCCCGTCGGTAGTCGAACGGGGCAGGTACCTGCATCTCTCTCCCCTCCGGCACGCGCTCGGTCGCGCCATGTGGGCATCGTGGTCTCCCTCGGGGGAGGCGTCAAGCGCGGGCTAAGCGTTTGGTTATCCCGCCGTGCTACACCGGAGGTGTGACCCTCACCCAGCTGGAGGCGTTCGTGCTCGTCGCCCGGCTCGGGTCGGTGAAGGCCGCCGCCGGCGTGCTCGGGGTGAGCGAGCCGGCGGTCTCCGGTGCCCTAGCCGCCCTCCGCCAGAGCCTCGGCGACCCGCTGGTGGTCCGCGACGGCCAGGCCATGTCGCTCACCCCCGGGGGGCAGCGGGTGGTGGGGATCGCCTCCCAGATGGTCAACCTGGCGGCGGAGGCCTCCTCTGCGGTCCGCCGGGCCAACGGAGCGCCCGAGGCGCTCCGGGTGGTGGCGACCGCGACGGTCGCGGAGTTCGTCGCCCCGCCGCTCCTCGCCGCCTTCGGCGCCCGGACCCCTTCGGTGGAGGCCACTATCGGGGTGACCGGTGCAGGGGAGGCGGGAGCGCTGTTGCACGAGCGGCTCGCCGACGTCTGCCTCGGGCCCCGTCTCGGGGGCCAGTCCGGGGCCGGGCTCGACAGCTACCCGATGATGCGCTACGGGCTGGTGGTGGTGGCCTCCCCCGACCACCGGCTGGCCGGCGCCGGCGCGATCCCCTGGAGCCGGCTCACCGGCGAGGACTGGCTGGTCGACCCCTCCGGCAGCGACGCCTCCAGCGAGGTCGGCCTGCTCCTCGCCCGCCTCCACGTGCCGCCCGGCAGGGTGCGGGTCTTCGGCAGCCTGTCGGCCGCCTGGTCGGCGGCGAAGGACGGGGAGGGGGTGGCCCCGGCCCTCTCCCACCTGGTCTCCCGGGACGTCGGGCGGGGCGCGCTCGCGCTCCTCGACGTGGTCGGCACCCCGGTGCAGCTGCTGTGGCACGCCACGACGCTCCCCGCGGCCCGCCGGCCCCCCGGGGTGTCGGCGCTGCTCAGGTTCCTCTCCACCCCCGAGGCGATGCAGGCGATGCACCGCAGCGACGGAAGCGTGCCGGCCAGCAGGTTCCGGCCGCCGGTGTACGTGACGCTGTGGAGCTGATCCCGGCCCTGCGGGCGGCGGTCGGTGACGCCCACGTCCTGGTCGACCCCGATGCCCGCCTCGGTTACGAGACCGACTGGATGGGGCGCAGGAGGGGCCCGGCGGCGGCGGCGGTCCGGCCGGGGTCGACCGACGAGGTCGCCGCGGTGCTGGCCGCCTGCGCCGCCGCGGGTGTGGCGGTCGTGCCCCAGGGGGGCAACAGCGGGCTGGTCGCCGGCGGCATCCCCCGGGGCGGTGAGGTGGTGCTGTCGACCGCCCGCCTGGCCTGGGTGGGCGAGGTGGACCTCGGGTCCCGCCAGGTGGCGGCCGGTGCGGGCGCCACCCTGGCAGCGGTCCGCGCCGCGGTCGCCCCGGCCGGCCTGGACGTCGGGGTCGACCTCGCCTCCCGGGACCGGGCGACGCTCGGGGGGATGGTCGCGACCAACGCCGGCGGCCTGCGGGTCCTGCGCCATGGGCACATGCGCAGCCAGCTCGCCGGGGTCGAGGCGGTCCTCTCCGACGGGCAGGTGCTGGCGCGCCTCGCTGGGCTGAAGAAGGACACCGCCGGCTACGACCTGACCGGGCTGGTTTGCGGCAGTGAGGGGACCCTCGCCGTGGTCACCGCCGTTCTCCTACGGCTGGTGAAGGCCGAGCCCGACCGGCTCACCGCCCTCCTTGCCGTCGGCTCGCTCGGCGAGGCGCTCAGCGTGGTCCGCCGCCTGCAGGACGCCACCGACGGCCTGGAGAGCGCCGAGGTGATGTTCCCCGAGGGGATATCCCGGCTGGCCGAGCTGTACGGCCTCTCCTCCCCGCTGGGGCCCGGTCCCGCCGCCCAGCTGTTGGTGGAGGTGGTAGGTGCCGACCCGTCACCGGTCCTCGACGCCCTCGCCGCCAGCCCCGAGGTCACCGGCTCCGCGGTCGCCGGCGACGGTCCCGGCCGGGCCCGGCTGTGGGCGCTGCGGGAGCGCCACCCCGACGTGGTCGCCCGTCTCGGGGTGCCCCACAAGCTCGACGTGGCCGTGCCGC